>JAAZNH010000301.1 GCA_012798365.1 Methanomicrobiales archaeon
TGTGACAAGGGAGGTTGGCAGGGTCCGAGAAATGCTTGGTGGTCGGGAGGGGGTCGGCCCGGGCCGACCCCCTCCCGACCACCAAGCATTTCTCGGACCCTGCCAACCTCCCTTGTCACATGCCTGAACTCCATTCCCGGCCCGGGACAACAACAACGACCTATGTGTTCATCCGGCCCGTTGCCGATATTACCGCATTCAATGCCATTATCCGGTCCCTTGTCCATGACAACCCGCTTGGCTGCACCCGCTATACGCACCGGTTGAAAGGATACCTTCCTGTCCGGAAAGTGCGGGAGATGTATACGGCAAAGTTCGAATACCGTAATGATGCAGGCAAACGGATTGGCACCACCATAGAAATGTATGATTCTGTCGAAGGCTACACCACCGGCATTGCAGCAGTCATCTCAAACATGGCGAACATAGCCTCCCATCACGCAAATCCTCACCACCTGCCGGAAAAAGATCTTTTCAGCGTGATGCTCCAGTGCCATGACCCGTCCGGAGAACTCTATTACCTGAACATTGCACGGGACCGTTTCACCCTTTCATCCTATAAGGACAAACGGATCCGCGAGCGGGTTGAGGCATGGGTTGCGACAATGCCAGTACTGGCATAAATCGCCTGATGACGCCCCCAAGGGGATTCATTACCGCCCACACTCACGCAGGTAATGCTGCAGTGCCAGCCAATGAGTATGCCATGCACTATTAATCGGGATAAGATCGAACCTGCCTTCCCTGGCTGGTGCACTGCTCTATTCGCGCAGACAGGGGGATATTTTCGGTATCCCCCTCATTTCGCAACCCGTATTACCCGGATTGTTCCTGCTGTTCCGCTTCCGCCCGGCAGATCTGCACCCAGATATCCCCGTAAAACTCCTCCTGCCGCAGGGTGCACCTGCCATCAAGGGCCAGGAACAGGAGCGGGATGAATACCTCGGGTATGCCCCATTCCATCCGGCGACAGAGCTCGGCAAGGGTCATCTCCTCATCCAGCTCCAGCCCCTCCAGGTACTCGGCAAGCCGGATCATGGCGGATTCCTGGAACCCTTCTTCATGAGCGATGCTCACGACATCGTCTGCTTCGATAAGGGCATCGGTAAGGTCATACGCCCCGCCCTCCATCCTCCGGCGCCGCCGCTCGGCTTTCTCCAGGTTCTTGAGCTCGACAATGAGCTCAAAGAGCGTGACGGGATTCTTTCGTAAGTTCTTACGGTCAAGACGGCGCTGGATCTCGTGCTCGAGCCGTTCGATGGGGCCCAGCCGGCCGCTGTAATCGATATCCTCTGCAATTCCAGCACCGAAATCATCGCCAAAGAGGTCGTCACCCTCACCGGCTCCGTCATCCTCCGGGGGCTCGATGATGATGAGCTTCTCGGATTTCATCCGGACGAGGGTTGCTGCATAAAAGAGCGTCCGGCCCGAGATCATGAGGTTGAGTTCCCGCCGTTTGTCAAGTTCCCCCAGGAACCGATCGGTCACATCAATGATATCAATGTTCCAGGGATCAATCTCGCCCCGCTCGGCCATCCCGACAAGGATCTCGACCGGATCCTCGATCGCCCCTTCAATCGAAATTATCCCGTCCCCTGCGGGAGGAGGGGGCACTTCCCCTTTTTCCCCGGCAGGGATGCTCGCGGGTTCCCCGCCACTCCCCGGCGCGGCATTTTCAGGAACGTCGCCGGGCAACGTCTCATCGTCGCCAGGTCCCGCACCGGGTCCCACACCCGGATCCGCATCCGATGCCCCCGGGACAGTCCCCTCCGGCAGCGGGTCCGGTCCCGGGTCATGGGCTGGCTCCTGCTCCGATTCCTTCTGCGACCCCGTTGCCCGCGGGGAGGATACTGCCGGGTCCTGTGGCATGTTATCCGGTGACATTGGCCTTCACACCAGTAACCAGCGTGCTCTTATCCGGCCGCAGGGTTACGCCCATGATCCGCTCCGCCGCTTCGATCATCGGTTTACGCAGGGAGATGATGATGAACTGCGTCTTGGGGGCCAGCTCCTCGACCATCGATGCGATGCGCTCCACGTTTGCACCGTCAAGGGACATGTCCACTTCGTCAAACGCATAGAACGGGGCGGGAATGTAGCGCTGGATCGAGAAGATGAACGCAAGCGTGGTCAGGGACTTCTCGCCGCCCGAAAGCGAGTTTAAGAGGTGCACCTTCTTGTCCCGCGGCTGGACGGCAAAGGTCATGCCGCCGGTGAACGGGTCCTCCTCATTTTCGAGCACCAGGTGCCCGCTCCCGCTTGTCAGCCGGGCAAAGATCTCCCGGAAGTTGCCGTCAATGGCCTTGAACGCTGTGGCAAACGCCTCGTACTTCATCTTCTCGAACTGCTCGATGCGGGAGATCAGGGTCTCCCGCTCGGTCGAGAGGGTCTCCTTGCGCTCGGTCCGCTCGCCAACCTGCCGCTGGACCTTCTCAAACTCCTCGATGGCAAGCATGTTGACGGCCCCGATCTTCCGGATGGCAGCATCGGCCTCGGCAATCTTGCCTTCAATCTCCGAAAGGGACATGGTCGTGTCCATCTCCCCGACCTGCTGCTTGAGCAGGTCAATCTCGATCCCGAGCGTGCGGGCCCGCTCCTCGATGGCACTGAGCTGGAGGCTGATGCGCTCCTTGTCGGCATCGAGCTTCATGATCTTCAGCTCGGACTCGTGCATGTGCTGCGATACATCGGCCCGTTTTGCCCGGAGCTCGTCCAGCTCGCCGGAGAACTCCTTCTGGCGCTCTTCAAGGGAGGCTATCTGTGTTTTGTGGGCAGCGATTTGCTCATTTGCCGTCCCGATCTCGGCATCGATCTGCCGGTTCCGCTCATCCTGCCGGCCCCGATCCTCCGACAACTCGGCCAGGCGTGCATTGAAGTGCTGCCGCTCCCGGGTGGCATCGTTGATGTCGGCATCCTTGTTCCGCAGACGGCGCTCGGACTCCTCGATCTCCTTGCGCTTCTTCTCCATCTGTTCGGTGAGGGCGGGGATGTTGGTATCGTCAAGCCGCTTCTTGATCACGTCCATATCGGCGGTCAGGGCATTGATCTCTCCCGTGATCCCGTCAAGCTGGGCTTCCAGCCCGGCAAGTTCGGCAGCCCCGTTCTTTGTCTCCTCGGTCTGCCGGGCAACCGCTGCCTCGATGGTCTGCTTCTCGACCGTGATCGCCTCGAAACGCTTTGCGAACTCTTCGGTGAACATGCCGAACCGGGCGATCTTCTGGTCGATCTCATTGCGCAGGGCCCGTTTTCCATCCACCTCATCCGTGAGCCGCTTCACCGCGGCATCGATCGTGCCTGCCTGGCCGGCCAGTTCCCCGAGCCGTGACCGCAGGCGCATGATCTCGTCATCGACTGCTGCGCCGAAACCCCGCGGGCCGGCCTGTTTCTTTGTGGCACCGCCGGTCATTGCCCCGCTCCGTTCAAGGAGTTCGCCGTCCAGCGTAACCATGCGGTATTTGCCGATCAGTTTCCGTGCCCGCTCAAGGGTATCAACAACAACCGTTCCGCCCAGGACAACCGAGAAGGCCTTGTCATATTTCGGGTCATAGTCAAGCAGGTTCACCGCGTAGTCAATCACTCCCGGCTCTTTCACCGGCGGGAGCTGGGGCGGTTTGAGCTTATTGAGCGGCAGGAGGGTGATCCGGCCGAGCCGCTCTTCCTTGAGGTACCGGATGGCACCGGACGCGATCTCGTCGTCGTCACAGACAACAAACTGGAGCTTGTTGCCGGCTGCCACGTTGAGGGCGGTTGCATATTCCGGCCGGGCTTTCCCGAGATCGGAGATGGTGCCGTGCACGCCTTCCATGGCAAGCACGGCTTCCAGGGCCTTTCCCCCGGATTCACCGCGGGCCTGCTGGGCGGCTTCCAGCCGGATCGCATCCTGCTCGACATCCTTCATCTCGGTGCGGAGCCGTTCAAGCGTGTTCCGCTGGGCAAAGAGGGAGCCTTCCAGCTCGGAGAGATTGCTGTCGAGCTCCTTCTTCTGGCCCTGCAGGTCACGGATGTTCTTGTCGCTGTCAGTAAGCTGCCCCTGCTTGGCAGTATACTCCTCGTCCAGCTGGCGGAGCAGGCCGGTTAAGCGTTCCAGTTCGGTTGTCCGCATCCGGCTCTTCTCAATATACATATCCTGCTGGTGGAGGATCCCGGACCGCTGGCCTTTCTTCTCCTCGACCTGTTGCATGAGCGAGAAGAGCCTGTCACGGGAACCTTCCGTATCCTCACTGTGCTGCTTGATCTCGGTCTCGATCTTCTCGAGCTGGGCTTTTGCCGTCGCCACTTCCATGGCGATGTTGGTCCGGTCGATGGTGAGGGTGCGGACCTGGTCCGTGCACTCGGCAACCCGCGTCTCGGCCCGCTTGGTGTCCATGTACACCCGGTTGATGGTCTCGAGGTTGGCCTCCTTCTCTTTCCGGAGGCGCACGATACCCGCTTCGGCAAGCTTGATCCCGCTCTTGGCCTCTTCCAGTTCCGCGATGAGCTTGAGGTAGTCCGACCCGCTCTTCTTGTTGATCAGGTCATCGATATCCCGGATATCAGCCTGCAGGTACGAGAGCTCGTTCTCCTCGATTCCCCGGTCGGAGGCAATCCGGGTGAGCTGGATCTTGTGCTCATCCGTTGATCGTATGAGGTGGCCCAGCTCCTTCTCCCGGTCATGCAGCTGGGCTGCGGCCCGGCAGTTCTGGAAGAACGCAAGGTCTTTTTGCCATTTCTGGTACTCGAGGGCATGCTCGCGTTCCTTCTTGAGTTCATTGGCCCGCCGGGCCAGCTCGATTAAGAGCAGCTCTTCGCGTTCAATGCGTTCCCGGACAATCTCCAGTTCGGCAAGGGCCTGCTGTTTCTTGGAATCGAATTCCGCAACCCCGGCGATCTCGTCAATGATCTTCCGGCGCTCGAAATCGCTCATCTCCATGATGCGGGTGACATCACCCTGCATCACGACATTGTAGCCATGCGGTTTGATCCCGAACTTTGCCAGGTGGTCAACAATGTCGCTCTGCTTGCAGAGCCGTTCATTGAGGTAGTTGTAGCTGTAATACCCGTTGCCGGTCCGCTTGATCCGCCGGCGGATCTTTGTCCCATCGGAGAATGCGAGAGAGACTTCAGCAATGTTCCGGCCGGAGTTCAGGTTGATCAGGTCAGTGAGTTTTTCGGCCCGCAGGTTGCGGGAGCTCGATAAGGCAAGGACAAACAAAATAGAGTCTATGATGTTGCTTTTACCCGAGCCATTGGGCCCGGATATAACGGTAAAACCCTCTAAAAAGGGAATTTTTGTCTTTTTTGCAAAAGACTTGAAATTATCGATCTCCAGCTCTGTGATATGCAACGATCCGGCTCCTTACTTCTTTGCAGGATCTTTCTTTGCGGGTTCGTCCGCGGCGTAGATAAGGTCGCTCTGTTTGCCTTTCCCGGCCTGGCCTTTCTTCCGGCCGTAGCCGGCAGATGCAACGATGTAGTCCTTGTCGCCACGGCGGGGTTCGAGCTTCATGGTGCCATCGGGCTGCATGATGAGGTCCATTGCAGGCTCTTCGGGTTCGGCCGGTGCTTCGGGGGCCTTGCTCTTCGGGCGGATGACCGTGCTGCTTCCGCTGGCGGGGGACGGTGCAGCCTGCGCAACCGGCTGGCTGCCCTGCTGGACAACCGGGGCACGCCGGAGGTCCTGGCGGCTGCGTTCATCGGACTGCTTGGACATCTTCATCGTGATTGACTTGAGATCGAGCAGCTCCTGGGTCAGGCCCTTGACGAGTGCTTCCATCTCTCTCATCTTCTTTTCAAGGGCTGCAATGCGGTCTTCGGTTGCAGCGCCGGCTCCGGATTCCATCATCTGTATCAATCTCTCCTGGTGTTGACATCTGCCCGTGGTTTCGGGTTGTTCACGATCTGGTGCATAAAGACTAACGCGAGCGGGAGTCCTTAGCTTAATGTGCGACGTCTTCCTTAAATAATAGTAGCGGTCGGGGGATCGTAAAATACGGTCAGACTACCCTTCCCGGGCCCAAAAACCCCCACATTATACCCGATTTTGCCCTCCCGCGCCATTTCGCGCGTACGGGGGCCCGCACCAGACGTTGCTGCACCACCCGCATGCCGCAGGCCCCCCACAGGCTCTTCCGGCCCGGCTCAAGCTGAGAGATAACTGTATTACCTCTTAAGAGCGAACCTTCCTGCATATGTCCTATCTTGCAAAAACCGATCCAGCAATTGCGGATATCATTGAGAAGGAGCGGCTCCGGCAGGTCAACGGCCTGGAGCTGATCGCATCCGAGAACGTTGTTTCGCGCGCCGTGCTTGAGGCAATGGGCTCGATCATGACCAACAAGTATGCCGAGGGCTACCCCGGCAAACGCTACTACGGCGGCTGCGAGTTCCATGACATGGCCGAGAACCTTGCCCGCGACCGGCTCAAGAAGCTCTTTGGTGCAGAGTATGCCAACGTGCAGGCCCACTCCGGTACCCAGGCAAACATGGCAGTCTATTTTGCCGCCATCAAGCTGGGAGACAAGATCCTCTCCATGAAACTCAACCAGGGCGGCCACCTGTCCCACGGCTCCCCGGTCAGCTTCACCGGCAAGTTCTACCAGGTCGCCCAGTACGGCGTTGACCCGAAGACCGAGATGCTCGACTACGGGCAGGTTGCGGAGATGGCAAAGCAGGAGAAGCCCCAGATCATTGTCTGCGGTGCTTCGGCCTACCCGAGGACCATCGACTTCAAGGCATTCCAGGAGATTGCGGATGATGTCGGGGCAGTCTGTCTTGCCGATATCGCCCACATCGCCGGCCTTGTTGCCACCGGCCTCCACCCGAACTCCGTTGGCGTGGTCAACTATACCACCACCACCACCCACAAGACCCTCCGCGGACCCCGCGGCGGCGCCATCATGTGCAATGCCGACCTCGGCGTTGCCATCGACAAGGCAGTCTTCCCCGGCATGCAGGGCGGCCCCCTGATGCACACGATCGCGGCAAAGGCGGTCTGTTTCGAGGAGGCGCTCAAGCCCTCGTTCAAGGAATACAACAAGCAGATCATCCGGAATGCAAAGGTCCTTGCCGAGACCCTCACGGCAAACGGCCTCCGGCTCGTCTCCGGCGGCACCGACAACCACCTCATGCTCCTCGACCTGACCGAGCAGGGCATCACGGGTCTTGAAGCAGAGACCGCTCTTGGAAAAGCCGGTATCACCGTCAACAAGAACACCATCCCCAACGAGACCAAGAGCCCGTTTGTCACAAGCGGCCTGCGTGTCGGCACTCCCGCCGTTACCTCACGGGGCATGAAAGAGGCAGAGATGCGCCTGATCGGTACCTGGATCGCAAGTGTTATCAAGGATGTAAAGAACGAGAAGAATATCAAAGACGTGCACGGCAAGGTCGAGGCACTCTCTTCAAAGTTCACGCTCTACCCGGAATAACACGGTAGTTTCGAGGTCCTCTCATGGTCACGATCCTGGACGGAAAAAAGACAGCGGAAAAACGGCTTGAGATACTCAAGGAACAGATAGCTGAAGCCGGGCTCCACCCCCACCTTGCAACGGTCATCGTGGGCAATGACCCGGCATCCCAGATGTACGTGCGGATGAAACACAAGACCTGCGAGCAGGTCGGGATCGGTTCGGTAGGCGTGGAACTGCCTGCCGAGGCAACCACCCGCATGGTCGTTGACCGGGTGCGGGCCCTGAACCGCGACGGGGACATCGACGGGATCCTTGTCCAGCTTCCCCTCCCCAAACAGGTAGACACCGAACGAGTCATCGGGGCTATCGATCCCGGAAAGGACGTTGACGGCTACCATGCCGAGAACATGGGGCACCTCTTTTTAGGCAAACCCCGGTTCTCCTCCTGCACCCCGACCGGCATCATGACCCTGCTTGCAGAATACAATATCCCCGTTGCCGGCCAGAAGGCTGTTGTGCTAGGCCGGTCGATCGATGTCGGCCGCCCGATGGCTGCCCTGCTCCTGAATGCTGATGCAACGGTCACCATATGCCATAGCAAAACCCAGAACCTTCCCGAAGAGATCTGGCAGGCTGACATCCTCGTATCCGCGGTGGGAAAAGCACATTTCATCACTGCCGGGATGGTGAAACCCGGTGCAGTCGTCATTGATGTTGGCATCAACCAGCTGAATGGAAAACTGGTCGGGGATGTGGACTTTGAAGGGGTTAAGGAGACTGCGTCAGCCATCACCCCGGTCCCCGGTGGCGTCGGCCCGATGACCATCGCTACCTTAATGGAGAACACCTTCCGGTCGGCAAAGGAGCGGGCATGCGACCGTGTATTATAAACAAGCTGACCATCGGGGCAGATGCGCCGGTCCGCGTGATGGGTGTCATCAACTGCTCCCCTGAATCATTTTACACCGACTCTTTTATCCCGACTAACGAGATCCACAAGAAGGCCGTGGAGATGATCGAGGCCGGTGCCGACATGGTCGATCTCGGCGCCCGCAGCACCGCCCCCTATGCACAGGCTATCAGCGGTACGCAGGAGGCGGAACGGATCGATGCGGCGCTTAAGGAACTTGACGGCAGCGGCATCACCGTTTCGGTAGATACCATGAGCCCGTGGGTGCTCGAGGTCTGCTTAAAACATGAGATCCATGCAGCAAACGATATTGCCGGCTTTGCATCTGCCGCGTATGCAAAGCGGGTGGCCGAGGCCGGCCTGCCGGCTATCCTGATGGCAACCGATTACCAGCCGGGCGATGCGACCGGCCTTGAGGCAACCCACAAGGCCCTTGAAACCGTGGTGAAACGGTGCGCAGATGCAGGTGTGGACAACTATGTTCTCGACCCGGCGGTCGGTCTCTGGACCCCGTCCCGGTCTGTTGAGGATGACTGGGAACTCTGCCGGAACTTCGAGACGTTTGCAAAACACGGCCGCCCGGTCCTTGCTGCCATCTCCCGCAAGAGCTTCATTGGCGATGTTGTGAAAAAGGAACCCGTGGAGCGGCTTGCGGGAAGCCTTGCGGTCACCATGGAGCTGCTCAGGAAAGGGGCCTCCATGGTCCGGACCCACGATGTGCCGCAGACCGTTGATACCGTGCGCGTGTTCGAGCACCTGGTGAAGAAGCGATGAACGCATCGTTTGAAGTCTTCGGGCTCCAGACAGGCATCATCGCACCAGGTGAATCAGTTTCTGATCGGGTTATTGCCGCGGCAAAAATTGCGTGCGGCGGATTTAAGGACGGGGATATCCTCGTGCTTGCTGAAACCGCGGTTGCGACTTCTGAAGGAAACGTCATCAGACTTGCAGATATCACCCCCTCTTCCCGCGCATGCCACCTTGCAGAAAAACATGATATCGACCCCGCGGTAACCGAAGTGGTTCTCCGCGAAAGCGACGCCATTGTGGGGGGAATTCCGGGGTTTTTGCTCTGCATGAAGGCCGGGACACTCCTGCCAAACGCCGGCGTGGATGCATCCAATGCCCCGGAAGGCTGCGTCACCCCGCTCCCGAAGGATCCGGATGCAAGCGCGGCACGGATCCGCCGTGAGATCCGGGCGGCTACCGGTGCCGCAACCGGCGTCATCATCGCTGACAGCCGCACCCATGCCATGCGGGCCGGCTGCAGCGGGGTTGCCATCGGCTGCGCAGGAATCCCCTCGGTGCTGGATGACCGCGGGAGAAGCGATCTCTTCGGGCGCACGCTGGAGGTGACCAAACGCGCGGTTGCAGACAGCATCTCATCCGCCGCGGAGCTCGTGATGGGCGAGGCCGACGAATGTACGCCGGCAGCAATAATCCGGGGTCTGGGCCTTCCGGTGGGCGATGAGTATGCCGGCATCGAATCCATTGCCGCAGATGAATGCCTCTTCATGGGTGTTTTTGCCCGGTCCCGGAAGCGCAAGTAAAGCGGTTGAACCTGCCCCCGGTGCATCCGGGTTCATTCATTTTTTCGAAGCGTATCACACCTTTATCTCCAAGGCACCCATACCCTCTTCGCACAACGCACCCATGGATACCGCACGGCCGGAATTCCGGCACTGGCGGGGTGCAGGACACCGGTATGTCACAACTATCAGCGGTATCGCAGGGCAGCCCTGCTCCTTCTTCGCACGAACATGATCCTTCCTACAAATGGGTGGCCCTCTCAAACACGACCATTGCTACCTTCATGGCAACCGTGAATGGCAGCATCATCCTCATCTCCCTGCCGGCCATTTTCAACGGCATCAGCATCAACCCCCTCACCTCCTTCCAGTACCTCCTCTGGATGCTGATGGGCTACGGTATTGTAACTGCAACCCTCCTGCTCAGTTTCGGCCGCCTCTCCGACATGTACGGGCGGGTCCGGCTCTATAACATCGGGTTTGCCATCTTCACCTTCGGGTCGGTCCTGCTCTTCCTGACACCGGGGACCGGGGATATCGGGGCTATTGAGATGATCCTGTTCCGGCTTGTCCAGGCAGTGGGTG
Organism: Methanomicrobiales archaeon; assembly: GCA_012798365.1. GTDB lineage: Archaea > Halobacteriota > Methanomicrobia > Methanomicrobiales > Methanospirillaceae > Methanoregula. The sequence goes on from JAAZNH010000301.1 coordinate 10,413, forward strand.
CTGCGTTCATCTTTGCTAACAGTGCCGCAATTCTTACGGATGCATTCCCCCCCGGGGAGCGCGGCAAGGCCCTTGGCCTGAACATGGTTGCAGCGCTCTCCGGCCAGTTCATCGGCCTCCTGCTGGGCGGCATCCTTGCAGTCTATGACTGGCGTTACGTGTTTTTGATCAGCGTCCCGTTTGGGATCATCGGCACAATCTGGGCATTCCTGAAACTGAAGGAGCCGGCATACCCGAGAAAAGCACGGGGCATCGACCTGTGGGGCAACCTCACCTTCATCGGGGGGCTGACCATCTTCCTTGTCGGGATTACCTATGCCCTGATTCCCTATGGTACTGAGCCGATGGCCTGGGGCAGCCCGTTTGTTATCGCCTGCATCATTCTCGGCCTTCTCCTGCTCGCGGCGTTCCCCTTCGTGGAAACCCGGGTGAAAGACCCGATGTTCGATATGTCACTGTTTACCAATCGTGCCTTCACGTTCGGGAACGCTGCCGGGTTCCTCTCGGCAATTGCCCGGGGCGGCGTAATGATTATCCTCATCATGCTCCTGCAGGGGATCTGGCTCCCGCTCCACGGGTACAGTTTTGAATCCACCCCGTTCTGGGCCGGAGTGTACATGCTGCCCCTGACGATCGGGTTTGTGGTGATGGGCCCGCTCTCCGGGATTATATCGGACAGGTATGGCCCCCGCTGGATCAGCACGGCGGGTATGCTCATCGTCGCGGCCTCGTTTGTCATGCTGGCCCTCCTGCCCTATAACTTTGATTACCTCCCCTTTGCTGGTGCCCTCTTCATCATGGGTATCGGCAACGGCATGTTTGCATCCCCGAACTCGGCTGCGATCATGAACTCGGTCCCGCCTGCAGAACGGGGGGTGGCTTCCGGGATGATGTCGACCCTGATGAACTCCGGCTTTGTCATCAGCATGGGGATGTTCTTTACGATTATTGTCGTCAGCCTGACAAAGGAGTTCCCGGCAGCGCTCTCCGCTTCGCTGACGAGTGCCGGTGCTGCCCAGCTCATTCCCCCGATGAGCGCGATACCGCCCACCGGTGCCCTGTTCGCTGCATTTCTCGGGTATAACCCGGTCGAGATGATCCTCACTTCCCTGCCGGTGAGCGTCACGGCCGGCCTAGCACCGGCAACGGTCGCGACCCTCACCGGCTCCACGTGGTTCCCCACAACGCTGGGTGTGGCGTTCATGCCCTCGCTTGCGCTCACCTTTTATCTGGGAGCTGCCCTCTCGGTCATCTCGGCAGTGTTCTGTGTCATGCGGGGAGAACACTACATTCACGAGATCCATGGTGCCGGGCCTGCAGCAGAGTCAACCGGGGCGGATCCGCAAGAGTCATGAATAAGGAGCGCGACACTATCACGGAAGAACACCAGATCCCGGAGGACGTTACATGACCACCAGACTGTTCAAAAAAATCCTTGTTGCAACGGACGGCTCAGACCGGAACCGTGCCGCGGTTGACGAAGCACTCCGGCTTGGCCGGGAGTGCGGCTCAGAGGTCCATGCGATATTTGTCATCGAGAGCAGCACGATTGAATCCGCGGTCAGCGGCGGCGTAACGGGCGATGCCCTTGCCCTGATGCAGAGCGAGGCTGCAACCGCCCTTGCACGGGTCAAGACAAAGGCCGAGGGTGTCAAGCTTGAGACTGTCATCCTCGAAGGAAAACCCGCTGCCGGGATCCTCGACTATGCAAAGGAGCAGAACGTGGATCTCATTGTCGTGGGAACGCAGGGCAAGAAAGGGATCGAGCGCCTCCTGCTCGGGAGTGTTGCGGAAAATATCATCCGGTCGGCCCCCTGCCGTGTCCTTGTCGTAAAATAATCAGGAGATGACCGGCACCGGGAAACACCGGTCCCGTGTCACGTTTTCTTTCCCCTTTCGCGGGTTCCTGAGTGCAGATTCCACGCTGCACCCCAATGCCTGGCTCCTAATAGCATTTTCCCGTACGGTTACACCATTGCTGGTGCCGGGAATCCGGGCCATCCAGCAATCGCTGGTACCCGAGGTTCAGGTCGCCGTCGCCATATGAGGTTACGGATTCAATGACCGCGTTCCAGCAGGCTTCTGCTTCCGCGTCAGATAATCCATAGTCGCTTTTCAGGCTGGCAACTGCATAATCGTGGTTACCGTTGCGGGTGCCGGCAACACGCTGTGCAGATACTACCAGCCAGTCATTCGTTTCCCAGAACCGGACTTTCTGGTCGCATTCTGCCCTGCCAAACGGAGGGAGTCCCTGGCCGGCGGACGGGGCCGCGATATACGAGAATGCCTTTCCAAATGCAGTGGGATCGAGCCATACATGATTCCAGAGCGCCACACCCCGGTCAGTTCCTTTAGGTGCCGGAGCCGGATCCTGGAAATACAAGGTAGTGTACAGGTCATCGGTATGGAGAAGATACCGGGAAGCTGCTCCCTGCCAGTTGAACAGCAGCCCGGAATGGCTCTCCTCATTGTTATCGAACCCGACAATGAGGTTATTCACTTTCCGGATGGGGATATTCACGCTGCGCATCAGGTCCATGAACAGGGATGAGGCGCTGCCACAGCCAAGAGGGGTGACATACAGGTTCCCGTATGGCGGCACCGGGTGGCGACGCAGGCGATCCTCCAGAAGGGGATTATTCCGGTAGAACACATAACAGTCAAACTGGTCCGGTCCCGGGTTGTGGTGGAGATAATCATGGATCCAGCCGGAGAGGAGCTGGCAGGTCTCTTCGGGCGTGGTTCCGAGCAGGCACCGGCCCTCTTCCGGTTCGTGTTGCAGGAATCTGACGGCAATCCGGGGATCGGAGAGGATATTCTCGGTTGCTTCCTGGCGGGATGAGATGAATACCACGTAGCGGAGAGGATCGGAGGTTGTTTCCCGGTGCGCCCGGAAACAGACCATACTGGAAAGCAAATACCTGAGTTCATCATCAGACCAGTCTGTCAGTTTCCAGGGCACTTTTTGGTAGATGTCAAGATAAAGGCAATGGGCAACCTGGGCAAAATATGTCAGGCGGGCGAGGTGGTTGCACCGGTATTCGAGCCGGTCGACAAGGCTGGAACCGGGGACATAGGGGGCAAGGGGGAGGGGGTCGTGGGCGGGCAGAGGTGTTCCCTGGGCATAAGCATGGAAGTACTCGAGGAGTTCCGCCTTCCATTCTTCCGGCCAGTTGTCATAATACAGCCAGACACCTTCACCAAATCCCGGCTCCCGGTCAACTTCGAACGTAATACGGGCACGGATGCGGGAATTGTTATGGAGATAACGCTTGAAAGAAAGGGTCCTCAGGTACCGGATGAGGAACTGGCTGATCTGCGCAAACTTCAATTCAGGTGACATTATGCGATATGTTTAATGCATTAAACTTTATACATTCCGTAAGAAAAAACAGGGGGGCAAACCACCCGTTTTTATTGTTCACAAAAAAGAGGCGAACTTTCCGGTTACTGCTTTTCGCAATACTCAAGAGCGATCTTTGCCGCGGCTTTCTTTGCTTCGGAGCGTGAGGGGCCGGTGCCGATGAAGGTTTTCCCGCCGGGTATTGTCACCTGCATGGTGAACCGGGGCTTATGGTCCGGCCCGGCCTTTTCAAGAAGAGCATAGGAGGGCAGGGATTCGCCCCGTTTCTGGAAAAATTCCTGGAGCATCCCTATCGCATTGTGACGGGGATTGTAGTTGGCAAGCGGTTTTGCAAGGAGGGCATTGACAAAGAATGCGACATCGTCCAGCCCCACCTCGCAATAGAGCGCCCCGATGAATGCTTCAAACGCTCCCCCGGTGATCTTCTCCCCGTAACAGTTCTGTTCGCCAATGGCATGCGGGATAAGGAGTGCCATTTCCGCATAATCACGGGTAAGGGCATCCAGGGATTTGTTGGAAACCACCGAACTGAGGATCTCCGTCATATCTCCTTCATCCAGAGCGACGGGGCGCTGGGCGAAGAGGGTCTGGGCAAGGATGAGGTTCAGGACACGGTCGCCCAGGAATTCATAGCGCTGCCAGTCCTCTTTTGAGATGTCCCAGCGTTTTTGCGTCGGGTCGCCATAGGCGGCATTGAAACAGCGGATGAACGTTGAGATTATCTGCCCGGCATCCGGGTCCTGCGCGTGCAGGAGCCGGATAAGCGTCGTCGCTGGTTCATCCATCATATCATGGCATTCTGCCATGCGGAATCATAATCCTATCGCTTTCCTATCGCTTGCGGACAGCCCCGACACGGCCCTTCTCGTCGGAAAGAGTGAACCCGAGTTCTTCCAGGTAGGCACGGCTCCGGCCCTTGCCGTGAATGAGCAGCTCAACAAGGTCGTCCGGTTCATCGATATCAGTGTGGAGCCGGAATGAATCGATGACCTCGACGGAAAGACCGGCTTCCTCTGCGATCTTCATGTGCTTGAGGAAACTCGCGCCATAATAGGCCACGCGGAACTTCCACGGCTCCTTGAGATAGATGACATTCGTTCCCCCGCCCCGGCCGGGAACAATGGCCATATCCTTCCCGGTAGTAACAAGCCGCTTGAGCGAGGCTTCATCCGCAAGAGGGAGGTCCGCCATGATGATGAGGCAGTCGCGGGTCGTGGTCGGGAGGATCTCGTTGAGGGTCTGGTTGAGATCGGCGTCCGTGACAGTGATCTGGGTAACCTCATGATCGAAGAGCTCCGTTGCAACGATGACCGGCATGCAGCACATCTCCCGCATCGTACAAAGCACATCCTCAAGCATTTCTGCAGCTAACTTCTCCCGCTCCCCGGGTTCGAGGACTTCGGAAAGCCGGGTCTTGGGGTTCCTGGGCTTGTACGGGATCAGGGCGTGCGGACACATGGTACAAGCGGATTTGCCGGGGAATGAAAAAAAGGTGCTGATATGATTCCATGGGGAAAAATGGCACGGTTTAACATCTTCCCCGCTGATTTTTATGAATGCAGGACCTTTCGTTCAAACTGACAAAGAGACCGGAATTTTCCGTTGTCGGCGTCTCCCGCCGCACCTGTAACGCCGACGGCAGGAGCGTTGCAGACATTCCTGCGGTCTGGCAGGATTTCCTCTCACAAAATGCTGCAGCAAAGATCAAGCACCGGTCCCTGCCACCGGCAATGTTCGCGGTCTATTCCGATTACGAGGCGGACTGGACAAAAGAGTACTCGTTCCTCATTGGCTGCGGGGTAACCCGCGCCCCGGAGGTTCCACAAGGCATGGAAGTGCGGCGCATTCCGGCCCAGACCTATGCGCATTTTGTGGCAAAGGGGGATATGCCCCAGTGCCTTATTGAGATCTGGAGCTCGGTCTGGCTCTCCAATCTTCCCCGCACGTATACCTTCGATTTCGAGGTCTACGACCAGCGGTTCACCCGGCCCAAGAACAAGGAAATTGATATCTTTGTGGCCGTGGATCCCGCGAAGATGGAAGGTGTTCCAGGCACGATCGGATTATCCTGATCGTTTTTTTCGTTCTTTTTCGGGTACAACGCCAACGAATATCACCTGCCCTGACAAGTTCAATACTATGAACCGCCAGCAGCTGAGAGGGGCAATCCTCCTCCTCTCGTTCCTTCTCATGTCGGTAACATTTGTGTACTTCTCACCTTACGGGATGATGATCGGGCTGGTAAACGGTGTGATTGCCGCTGCGTTCATCTTCTGGATCGTGATATTTGCCCTGACCCTCTTCATCGGGAGGGCGTTCTGCGGGTACATCTGCCCGATGGGGGCCGAACAGGAAATTGCCGACCGTGTCCTGAAAACCGATCTCCGGGTCGTGCCCTACCTCCGGTACCTGAAATATCTCCTGGCAATCATCTGGGTCGGGGGAGCCGTATTCCTTGCGGCTGCTGCCGGGAGACTGGTGCCTGACCCGCTCTACGGGATTGGCACCGGCCTTCCTCCCTGGACTGCTCCCCTGTACCTGTTTTTTTACGGGATGACGCTGGGCGTTTTTGTGCTCGTGCTCATCCTGGGCAGGCGCGGAATGTGCAACTACTTCTGCCCGATGTCCGTGGGGTTTATCGCCATCTCCGCCCTGAAAAACCGGCTCCGGATCCCTTCGCTTCACCTGGAAGCGGAGAAGGAGAACTGTATCCGGTGCAAAAAGTGTACCGCTGCCTGCCCGATGAGCCTGCCGGTGCAGGAGATGGTTGAGAATGACCGTATGCAGGAGCCGGAATGCATTCTCTGCGGGAACTGCACGGGCGCCTGCCCGAAAAATGTGCTCCACCTTGCGTGGAAATGGAACTAACCGGGATCGTCCGGCTCTTATTTTTGCACCGTGTCGTTTCCCAGGGGCCGGAAGGATCCTGCTGGAAGGATGATCTCAAACCGCACCCCTTTCAGCGGGTCACCCGTCTCCCGGATGGTCATGCCCGTTGCGGCCAGGAGATCGCGGGAGAGGAACAGGCCCCACCCGATCCCGTTGCCATACCCGCGCTCGAAGATCTTGGGTTTTTCTTCCGCCGGGATCCCCTCCCCGTCGTTCTCGAAGACAAGGAGCCCACCGTCGTGTTCGTCCCCCTGGACAGAGATGCGGATCTCACTCGTGGTCTTACCATGGACCAGCGCGTTTTCCATGATGTGGTGGAATACCGTGTCAAGGTGCGGGTCGGCAAGGATGGCAGCAGCCCCGGTCTCTGCGGTAACCCGGACACCCTTGAGATCAAAATCCTCACAGACCCGCAGGACCAGGTTGCGGATATTCTGCCAGCGGGGGGGTTCAACAGCGATATTCTGGTAGTCCTTGGCAAACTGGAACTGCCGGCGGATCTTGTCGATTGCAAAGCGCTCCTTTTCCAGGAATGATTTTTGTTTGGGGTCCTGGATGATCATGCTGAGCAGCTCGTTGTACCCGACAATTGCCGTCAGCTGGTTGAGGACATCGTGCCGGGTGATGCTGCCCACCAGCTGGAGTTTGTTTTCCAAAAACGCCACTTTTGCAGCAAGACGGGCATTCTCCGCTACCGGGTCTGCGGGATCGCCCTGGCTGGTTCCGGGGGGAGGTGCATCGGGAGACATGAACACGAAGGCCGGACGCGGATAAAAACGTGTCCTGTTCTGGTATGGTGTTTACTCCCCCGCGGTATTTATGTTTCATGGTGCCGGAACATGGCAGGATCGTGCCGATGCCAAAGGTCAGCTTTCAATAGCTCCAAAGGACAACCTCTTTTCGTATGTCAGCCCGGGTCATCACGTACTCCCGCAATGTCTTTCTCCCGCTCACGACCGTCTGCCGCAACCGGTGCGGGTACTGCTGCTTCCGGACACCTGTCCAGCCGGGCTGCCTGATGCCGCGGGCGGACGTGGAGAGCACGCTTGAACAGGCGGGACGGCTCGGGTGTACCGAAGCTCTCTTCACGTTTGGCGAGCGGCCGGAGGAAGAGCCGGGGTTCCTTCCCGTTATCCGGGCGGCCGGCTATGAGACGATTCTCGATTACTGCGAAGCAATGTCCCAGAAGGCGATAGCCTGCGGCATCCTCCCGCACACCAATGCCGGGATCCTCACCTATGAAGAGATGGAGCGCCTGCGGCCGGTCAATGCCAGCATGGGCCTGATGCTCGAGACCACGGCAGAGATCCCGGCTCATGCAACCTCACCGGGCAAATCCCCGGATGTCCGGCTTGCCATGATGGAAGATGCCGGGAAACTGAAGATCCCGTTCACCACCGGCCTGCTGCTGGGTATCGGGGAGACGATGGCAGACCGGGAGGACTCCCTCTTTGCTATCCGGGACCTGCAGAAGCGCTACGGGCATATCCAGGAGATCATCATCCAGAACTTCTGCCCGAAACCCGGCACCCCGCTCGAACACCAGCCGGTCCCGACAACCGATGAGATCTGCGCCACCATCCGCATGGCAAAAGACATCCTTCAAAAGGAAATCGCTATCCAGATCCCTCCCAACCTCATCGATGCCTCCACGCTCATTGCCTGCGGCGTGGACGATCTCGGGGGCGTCTCCCCCCTCACCATCGATTATGTCAATCCCGAACACCCCTGGCCGGCATTTGAGGAACTGAAGCGGATCGCGGGGGATGCCGTCCTCCGTGAGCGCCTCTGCATCTACCCGCAGTACATTGAACGCGGCTGGTACGATCGCAGTTTGCAACCTCTAATAAACCGGCTCAGCCATACTGTACTGCAAAGGAGCAGTGGACCGTGAAACAGAAGAAAGTCCTCTATGCCGGCAAGGCCAAGACCGTGTACCGAACTGACACAAAGGGCAAACTTATCGTCGAGTTCCGCGACGACATCACCGCTTTTGACGGTGGCAAGAAGGATGTGCTCAAGAACAAGTGGAGTTACAATGCCGAAGTCTCGTCCTTCTTCTTTTCGTACCTTGAGGAGAACGGGGTCAGGACCCATTTTGTGAAAATGCTCGACGAGCGCCACATGGTGGTCCACGAGCTCCGGATGATCCCGCTTGAGGTGATCGTCAGGAACCTTGCAGCAGGCTCAATTGTCCGGAATTATCCGTTCAAGGAAGGAACAAAACTCGAGCCGCCGGTCATTGTCATTGATTACAAGGATGATTCCCGGCACGATCCCATGCTCAACGATGACCTGATCGTTGCCCTGAAGATCGCAACGCCCCGGGAACTTGCCAAGATTAAGAAAGTGGCACTCGAGATCAACCGGCTCCTCTTCAAGCTCCTTGCCGCGCAGGGGATCACCCTGGTGGACTTCAAGATCGAGTTTGGCCGCAAGGGCAAGACGATCTGCCTTGGCGATGAGATCAGCATGGACTCGATGCGCCTGTGGGACAAGAAGACCGGTGAGTCCCTTGACAAGGACGTGTACCGCTTCAACAAGGGCGATGTCATGGCAACCTACAACCGCGTGGCCGCCCGGATCACAAAGACCAGGAAGAAGTAACCGTTTCCCCGCACAAAGGACAAGATCACAAAGACTAACGTCTCATATGGAAATATCGTGTCAGGAAATGTACCGGGTAAGATAGCATGACAGATGATCATACCATGGATGAAGCAGATATGCTCAAGTGGGCAAAGGCCTATGCCCACAAGGCGGGATATATCCTCAATCCTGAGGAGAAGACCCTCTCTACCGTTATCCGGGGGCTTGTACGCAACAAACACAAATTCGGCAGGCCGTACTGCCCCTGCCGCCTCCGGAGCGGCGACGAGGAGAAGGACCGGGCCATCGAATGCCCGTGCGTATACCACAAGGAAGAGATAGCAAATCACGGCCAGTGCCACTGCAACCTCTATTTCAAAGGCCCGTAATCCTTTTTTTTATGGCCTCCCGCGGCACCCCGGTTTCCGGTAATTCCGATCACTCCTGCGGGCTTGCACCGGTATCCGGGCCCGCCCCGCGAATCCTCATCCTCGGGAGTTTTCCCAGTCAGAAATCCCTGCAGTACTCCCAATACTACGGGAACCCGCAGAACCAGTTCTGGAAGATCATGGAGGTCCTGTGCGGGATCGATGCCACGCTCCCGTACAGCGAGCGAATCAGCCGGGTAAGGGATGCCGGGATCGCACTGTGGGATGTTGTCGGCAGCTGCACCCGGCCCGGCAGTGCGGATGCCCGGATCAGCGCAGAGAACTTCAACGATATCGCAGGATTTGTACAAGCCCGCCCCACCCTGCGCCTCATTGTCCTCAACGGGTGCACCGCAGGACGGTTTTACGCCCGGATCGCGGCCGGCATTCCGGTCCCTGCGGTTGTTCTGCCCTCAACGAGCCCGGCCTATGCCGCGATGTCACGTGAGGACAAAGTCAGGCACTGGTCTGTTCTGGAAGCCTCCCTGCAGTAACCAAAAAAGACCCTGCACAAACTGGCATTCCGTTCTGCTGAATACTGCCATGAGAGGAGCGATAAAAACGGGGATTAGGGAGAGAGGACCGGTTACCGCTCCATCCGGAACTTGAGGAAGACCACGTGGTAGATGGCGTAGAACCCGGTCAGGACTGCCGCCGTATAGCCGGCAAGGGCGATGTAGGCGACCCAGTCCGGCATGGCAAAGGGGCTCTTCTGGATAACAAGCGATGACCCGACCACAAGGGCAGCCACGACAAGCCCGATCATGAGCTTGTCGCTTGCCTTGTCAAGCGCCATCTGGACCTTCTCGATATCGTTCTCCACGATCTCCAGCTTGAACGTACCCGTGGAAAGACGGCGGAGCATCAGGTTTATGTTGCGCGGCATGTCAAGGATGGCATCGGCACCTTCGAGGAGCGCCATCGAGGCCCGTTTGACATACCCTGCCGAGAGGGTGTTGGTGTCAGCCAGTTTCATGAGATAGGGGGTGACTTCCTTGCCGAAGTTGAACTTCGGGTCAAGCCGGACACCGATATCGAGGACCATCATGAAGACCTTGAGGAGCAGCATGAGGTTCATCGGCACCTGCAGCCGGTAGCGCCGCATCGATTCGGTGAGCTCGGTGACGACAAGGCGGAAGTTCATCTGGCCGACGTCCGATTCCCCGCCGCCGAAGTCGTGCATCATGATATAGAGGTCGTCACGCAGGGCTTCGCGGTCCTCTTCCTTGATGGCGATACCAAAGCCTTCCAGCGACCGGATCATGAGCTCGATATTATCCATCGAGAGTGCAAAGAGGAGGTTGATGAAGTTCTGCCGCTTCTCCGGGCGCAGGATGCCGACGATACCAAAGTCTAAAAAGACGATATCTCCTTTGGGAGTAACGAGGATATTTCCCGGGTGCGGATCGCCGTGGAAGAACCCGTCCTCGAAGATCATCTTCAGGTAGGCCTGGAACCCGCGGACGCCGATCTCGTGCGGGTCAAAGCCCATGGCGGAGATTGCCTCCGGATCATCGATCCGTACCCCCTCGATGAATTCCATGACGAGCATGCGGGGCGAGGTGTAATCCCAGTAGATCTTCGGGAAATGGATGCCGGGCACATCCTTGAAATTCCGGGCCATCCGGTCAGCGTTCCGGGCATCGCGGGTGAAGTCCAGTTCCTTGACAATCTGGTGGGCAAAGTCATCCACCATGCCGGCCGGGTTGTAGAGCCGGATCTCGGGAAAGACCGTCTCGATCCGTTCCGCCATGGATTCCAGGATAGTGATATCCGTCTCGATGAGTTCCCCGATACCGGGGCGCTGGATCTTGATGGCGACAATGGTCCCGTCCCGGAGCACGGCCCGGTGTACCTGGCCGATCGATGCCGAAGCTATCGGGGTTTCATCGATTTCAAAGAGCCATTCCTCGCAGTTCGGGCTTGTCTCCTTGATGACCTCCATCACCTGCGAGAAGGGGATGGGTTTGGCATGATCCTGCAGCTTTTTGAGTTCCTCGATAAGTTCGGGGGGGAGCAGTTCCGTCCTGGTACTGATGATCTGCCCGAACTTGACAAAGGTCGGTCCGAGGTCCTCGAGCGCCAGGCGTATCCGCTCATAGACCGTAGAGGTTTCCGATGCCTTCCCGGTTGTCGGGAGCCGGAACCGCGCTTTTCCGGGGAACATCTTCTCAAGGCCGATGCCAAAGCCGTACTGGCTCAGTACGTCCACGATCTGCGCATACCGCCGGATACGGGTGACCATGATTACAGGTTTGTGCCCTTCATACTTAATGCGTGCTTTTGGAGGCACGGCACCCTGACGGCAGGGGACAGGAGCGGAACGGAAAAGAACGGAACCGGAGATCAGGGCAGGATGCTGCCGGGATCGTCGTCCATCTCGATGGCAAGGCTGAAGGGCTTTACCGTTACCGTGGCATTCCGGTTCAGGGAACTCCGGGGGGCCTTGGAACAGCAGCTGAAGGTATCCGTTGCCTCAAGCCAGGCACCCGGGCACATCTCACCGGGCCGGACAAGAGATCCTTCCATCTGGGCACAGGTCCGGGTTTCATACATGCCGCCGGCAGCGGAAGTCATGGTCGTTGTCATGACGGACGGCGATGCGGCTGCAACCGGTGTCGGGGCTGTTGTGGCCCGGATAGCGGAGGGTTTGACCATCGTGGGAACGGGGACTTCGGTCGGTGTCGGGGAAGGCGTAAACCGGACATCGGGGCCGGGGATGCTCGTGCATCCGGCACACAGGAGGACCGCAACGAGAAGGAGTACGCCGAGGGCAAGGATGCGGAAGTCACGCGGGTTCATTCTCCCACCACCGTCTGGTCTGCCGTGTTGTCCAGGGTGATGACCATCGATCTCAGTGCCGACGTGAGGGCCGGGGGAAGATCCGCGGTATTTGCCGTATCGCGGTACAGCATGGAGAGATCCTTCATGTCCTTCTTGACCAGCGCAAGCTGGGTTTTTGTGTCCGGCATGCTGCCGGTCCCGAGCAGGGTTTTTGTCTTCGCAAGATCGGTCTTTACCTTCTTTGTGGCCGCTTCAAGGGGATCGATATCAATCAGGATGAGCCTGACATCATTGTTGAGCCGGTCAGCACGGTTGACGCCCCGGTATCCCTGGTCAACCAGGAACGCGATCTTCTCGGCATCCGAGGCCTTTTCCTGAGCTGCAGCAACCTGGGTGCCGAGGTCTTTTGTCAGCGGGAGGAGGACATTGTTCATGGCAAGGATACGGTCCTCGCTCTTTGCATCCAGTGCTGCCGCAAGGTCCCGCCGTTTCGCGGCTATCACGTCAAGGCTCCGCTGGGCTGACGCGGTATCAAACCCCTGCTTTTTCAGGGTGTCAAGGCTTGCCTGCGTTGTTGTGACCCAGGCGTCATACTCGGCAAGGTGCCTCACTTTCCGCGTGTCCCAGTATGCCTTCTCTTTCTGCTCGATGTAGGGGTTGCCGGTGGTTGCAGCCCCGACTGCCTGCGCCAGGGCATGCTCGTCCCCGTGACCGAGGGTCATCTGGATCTCGGCCTCGTCGCGGAATTCTGCCGTGGTGGCCTGCATCTGTTCCGTGAGATTCACAAAGCCCGCCCGGGTTGTTGTTGCCGGGATATATGCCTCAAGCTCCCGGAACTCCGCAGCCAGCGAGGAGAGCTTTTTGGTATCCGTGCTGTAGAGCGGGTAGATGTACGTGATGGCAGCATTCATCTCGGTCTCTTTTTCAAGCGCCACCCACGCAAGGTGCGCCTGCCGGATGGCGACTTCCCCGGCACTGGCGGGTTCTCCGGGTGCGGCTGCTACAGGGAGGACAACAAGCGCGGCAAAGAGGAGGAGAAGGACGGCAGAACCGCCCCGTATCATGGCCATGTGATAAGAACCTCGTATGTCCCGGTCTTCCCCATAATAACCCCGCCAGCAACCGCTCTCTTCAGTCAATACGTATCCTTGTATGCCAATATCAAGATTTGCGCTGTTTCTGGGGACGGGTTTTTGTCGTGGCTGCACCCGGGTCAGGCTTTTTTAAGAGGACAATCCGGTTCGTGTTGGTGCCACAGGCATTGTTGTCCACACCCCAGATATTCGAGGTCTTGGTGAACACCTGCTGGTTGATGAGGATCCCGATGCAGGAGAAGCCGGCCCGGATGCCCACGGGAACGACCTGTTCTTCGAGCCGGATCGTCTTCTTGCGCACTTCCCCGACTTCGAATGCAACATATCCCCCGGGACAGGTGACCCGGTAGAGTTCATCAAAGACCCGGTTCATGACCGCCGACCATTCACCAATGCTTCGTGCCATGGTGATCCCCCGGCCAATGGCATCCCCGTCAAGGCCGTTGAACCAGCAGCGCAGCCAGTTATCCTCACGGTACTGGACAATGTCCAGGAACGGCGGGGAGGTAACCGTGAGCCGGACACTGTTGCCCGGGATCTGCGGCGTGGCGCCGGCATCCCCGGTCAGAAGAATGGCGTCCCGGCCGGCGCGGGCAAGATTCCCGCGTTCTTCCCCGGTAACCGTCCGCAGGAGACTCCGGGTCTTCCGGAGGATGATCCGGCGGGTATCGCGATATCCGGGGACCTGGTCACGCTCCCGGTTGATCCGCTGCTGGCTCTTCTGAGAGACCGCCTGGTTGGGGGGCAGGGTGTATACCGAGAAGAACCCGCTGGAATGGCCGGTCAGGCGGTTGGTTGCCACCATGGCAATCCACTGGTCAACCGGGTTTGGGCGGGCCACCCGTGACCGGGAGGCGAGATATGTTTTGAGCGAGACTATCTCTTTCTCGGTATCCGGGTGATAGAACATCGAGAGGTCGATATCAGCAGGCGATGCAGCGAGCGGGATCTCTGCAAGGCGCGCTTCCACGGCTGGAAGGTCGGGGAGGAAGAACCGGGGGCGGGTCATGACCTGCGAGAGCGGGTTGGCATCGTTGGCAGCAACCCTCCGGCCGCAGAGCCCGGCCTCGATCACGGTCGTTCCCCGGCCGCTGAACGGGTCATAGACCAGGTCGCCGGGCTGTGTCAGGAGGTCGATGAAGAAACGGGGGAGCTGGGGTTTGAAGCAGGCCCGGTACGAGACCTCGTGGATGGATGAGGCCTGCCGCTGGCGGGAAGTCCAGAACTCGTTGGTGAAACGCGGGATCGTGACATCCCCGATCTGCACGGCCTCAACCCGCGTGGCGGATCCGGCGCTGCTCCGGAACGCTTCGAGGGCCCGGGCTGGATCGGTTCCGCTCCTGCCGGTCGCGGGCGCTGTCACCATAGTGCAGGGAAGGTTAGCAAAGAAAGATATAATGTTGTTCCGGTTCGTTCCTGCCTGCACCGAAATCCTGATCATGAAGCATGGACAAGGGATGGTTCATTGGAGGGATGTATGACGGATACCACAGGAAACGGCAACCACCGGGGCACCGGCCGGGAGTTCATGGAGAGGACAAAATACCCCTACATCGGGAAAAGCGACCAGCAGAGAGGGCTGCGCCAGCCCCCGCTTGAACTGCCCCCGGACAAGGACCTTCCGCTCATTGACCTCCCCCGCCCGAAGGCGCTCGAAGTCCCCCCGCTCGATCTCCGGGCGGCAATTGAGCAGCGCCGGAGCGTCCGCACCTATTCCCGCGAGCCCCTGACCATTGAGGAACTCACCCATCTCCTCTGGTGCACGCAGGGTGTCCAGAAGGTGCAGGGCACGCAGTGGACCCTGCGCACGGTCCCGTCCGCCGGGGCCCGCCATGCATTCGAAACGTACCTCCTGGTCAACGCGGTGAGCGGGCTGGAGCCGGGCCTGTACCGGTACCTCGCCCTGTCCCACCAGCTCCAGCAGCTCGACATCGACCCCACCCTTGCGCTCCGGGTCAACACCGCCTGTTTCGACCAGCAGTTCCTGCTCAGGTGCGGGGTTGTCTTCCTCTGGACGGCTGTCCCCTACCGGATGACCTGGCGCTATGGCGAGCGGGGCTACCGCGACCTGCATCTCGATGCGGGCCATGTCTGCCAGAACCTGTACCTTGCCGCGGAACCGGTTGGCTGCGGGGTCTGCGCAATTGCCGCGTTCGATGACGATGCCATGAACCGCATTCTCGGCATTGACGGGGAGGAGCAGCTCCTCATCTACCTGGCAACCGTGGGGAAAAAAGCGGAGTGAGCACACCCGGAATCAGGATGTGTGGGCCCCGACCCGGTCAAACGCTTCCGGGTACCGCACCATCCCGCCACTGCCATCCAGCGCACCGGGTTTCAGCGGCAGGGCCATGAAGACGTTGTCCCGGCAGGGAAACGGGGGGAGGATCCCGGACTCTTTTGCCATCGTAAAACCGAACCGGGGATAATACCCGGGGTGGCCGACAACGATGACGATACCGTGCCCGAGACGCCGGCACTGATCAAGGCCGGCTTCTACCAGGGCAGCACCGATCCCCATGCACTGGTAGTCCTGGTGGACACCGAGCGTAGCAAGCGAAAGCGCGGGTATCTCCCCGGTCGCGGATACGATGGTGACCGGGCAGAAGAGGATGTGCGCGATGGTACGGTTCTTGTGGATGGCTACTAGAGACAGTTCGGGGTTGATATTGCCATCCTCCCGCAGGGCCTCTACAAGCCGGGATTCCCTGTCCTGCGCAAAAGCCTGAATGTGGACCTCAGATATTTCCGGCGCATCATGCGGGAGCTCATGCCGGATCAGGTAGGAATCCATCTTATACTCTTGGAGAGCAGGGTTGATAAGACGAGCACTAAAATTCACCACCATTCTCAAAAAAGATTCCATCAAAGCCTGTAAAAGGCCTCAGCGCCTACCTTTTCCTGATGAACGAGACCCTGCGGGCATACGTAGACCTCTTCCGGCTCCAGTTCTTCTTTGCTTGGCCGCTGCTCTTCTGTTCCGGGTACCTGCTCGCAACGGTCACGTACGGCGGATTTTCCTGGTTCGATCTCGGCAGGGTTGCGCTGATCGGGTTCTTCGGCTTTGAGGCCGGGCTTGTACTGAACGATTACATTGACCGGGCCTACGATGTGAAAGATGTTGAGCGCACAAGGCTCACGCGCTACTGGCGGCTCTCTGGCACCCGCCCGATTGCCGACGGGCTCATCTCCCCCCGCATTGCAGCGGGGCTGGTCATCGGCCTGGTCACCCTGACGGCCGGCCTCATCCTCACGCTTCCTGCCCCGCACTCCATCTACGTGCTCCTCCTGATGTTCTACTGTTACGCAATCGAGATCTTCTACCAGGAGGAGAAGCGCAACCAGAAGCACCCGTTTGCGCAGGTCATCGGCCGTACGGATTTCGCCCTCTTTCCGGTAGCAGGATATCTCTGTGCCGGCCTGCCGGACCAGACCGCCCTCCTTTATTTTGTCTTCTTCTACCCGTTCGCCCTCGCCCACCTGGGGGCAAACGACATCATCGATGTGGCAAACGACCGGGCCCGGGGCATGTTCTCCATCCCTGTCCTCTATGGAGAAAAA
>JAAZNH010000302.1 GCA_012798365.1 Methanomicrobiales archaeon
ACTTATGGTTCTTGCCTGGGTATCCCATGATTACTGGCCTCCGGCAGACTTCCTCTTGACACCCACAGTCGAGCCGGTCCTGCCGGTGGACTTGGTGCGCTGGCCGCGTACCTTCTGGCCGGTCTCGTGCCGGATACCGCGGTAGCAGCGGATCTTCCTCATGAGGTTAACGTCTTCGTCCTTGGTGAGGTTGACGTCGGCGCCGAACAGGTGCTTGGTCTCCCCCGTGTAGACATCCTTGGGACGGTTAGCCATCCATGACGGGATCTTCGATACGTATTGTTCAACAGCGACGCGGAGCCGGTCAACCGCAGCCTCTTCCAGTCGGCCGAGCTGCGCATACTCGTCGACCTTGGCCATGCGGGAGATGACCGTTGAGGTATGCCTGCCGACACCCTTGATGCCGGTGAGGGCTACCTTCACGGACTTGGTACCATCCAGATCGGTGGTACCAACCCTGACGAAATACTTAATGTCTTCTTCCTGAGCCATCCAATCCCCTCGATTGTGAGATTTTCTCTTGAAGCGCTGAGGGAGGGATTTGAACCCTCGAGTCCTTTCGGGACACAGGTTTAGCAAACCTGCGCCATACCAGGCTTGGCTACCTCAACAGAGGAATCTCGCATCTTCTCAGACACTCGCAGCGGACAAGCCACTGCTCCATGAATGGTGCTTTATTATATGGTAGGGTTGGGGTAATAAGTGTTACGTAGATGATAGCCCCAAATCCTTCCTGGATTCGTATCTTAGATAGTGCAATTCTAAACCTGAATGTTACGTATAGCTAATAAGGCATTACAGGTATTTACTCTACAGTATAGACAAGATCGTTGCCGGTATTTGATGGGGATTACTTTTCCGGAATGAAAGAGTGTTCGGTGGCACTTAGCAGGATCGCACCTTCTCCGTTTCAAAGACCAGGAGCCAGCCCCCATTCTCTGCCGGGATTATTTTCTTCATATGGACCTCCCTTACGGCCCTGCCTTTTTGGACTGAAAGGATATCCTTACGCCAGGCATACGAGCCATCAGGATTCACCTTATCCGCATGGAAGCGTATCCGGATATCCTGCCCGCCAGGAGCGGTATCCTGTATCTCTTCTACGATTACATACCCAAGATCGTCATCTGGTGTTAGTGCACACATTGCGGATTCAGCACACCGGGTAAGAGGCTTCAGACCGGGTTTCTGGGATCCCGTCTCCCCGCTCCGGTTGACTGCAGTTATTGCAATAACGGATCCATTCCGGTCGATATCCAGGATCCTGCCGTTTCCTGTCATTGCCCGGAAATTGTTATCAGGTGAGAGGTTGATCGCGGTAAAGCCATCCGGGCTTTCCAACCGGTACTCTCTCTTTGAGGACATCTCCCGAACCGGACACCCAGGTCAGGACGGGTATTGCTGGCTGGTGAGACCACTGGTTACACCGGGCTTCCGATCTTCCCCCGGCAAGCAGGTATTCTCCCTCCAGGGTCAGAAGGAGCCCGGCCACCATATCATCATTGCCGGAGTCTATCGTCTTCATCCATTCAGTGTTGCCATCTTTTGTCAGTTTGCACAGAACAATATCCTGTTCAACGATGACATCGCCAAAACACCCCGCCGCTAGCACCATCGCTCCGGCAAGCAGCAGCAGGGCAGGCATCATGCGGGGAAGGGCCATGGAGGATTCACCAGAAAATATGTTGTCCGGAAAACTAAGCGGGATACCGTAAATATATTATGAAATATTCTTCCGCGGAAAAGCACCCGATGTGGCCCCTGCCGGATCCGGAGCGGTTTGGGGGGGTCGGGCCGGGCAGAGTTGTTCACCAGGTCCGCGGGGTTGCGGGAAACATCCCTGGAATTGATCTATCGGAATCCGCCTCCCACCACCCGCAGGAACTGTCACACAACGCCGTGTAGATTCAGATCCGGCAAGAAAACGATACCAAAAGCATCCATGCCGGATCCGGAGATTTTTCCTTCCGGCCCACACGGCCAACCGGAAAAAAACCTGATTGCCCCTGCCCGACCCCCCTTTTGATCCATGCCAAATATACCTCGTTTTCCTGTGGAGAATCTGACGTAATGTACACGGGTTTTCCCTTCACTGGAAGCCAAGGGGGGTCGGGCCGGGCATATGGATCAATTATTTTTGCGGCCTGTACTGAATGCTTTTTTTTGATAATTGCGCCGGTTATTCAATTCACGCCAGTTTTTTTTTGGAATAATTTCAATGCACTTTTAACCTGTCCGATAAAATACTGGATCTGACGAGTTGGGCCTTCCAGGCAGGTAAGCAGAGACTGTGATTTCCGTATTATACGTGGATGATGAACCGGGACTTCTGGAGATTGGCAAGCATTTCCTGGAACGATCCGGATCCATGATTGTTGATACCGTACCTTCCGTAGCGGAAGCCCTGCAGTACCTGGAGGCGCAGAAATACGACGCCATCATCTCTGACTACGAGATGCCCGGGATGGACGGCATCGGGTTTTTGCAGTATATCCGTGAAACCCGGCCGGACCTCCCGTTCATCCTTTTCACAGGCCGGGGCCGCGAGGATATCGTGATTGAGGCGCTGAACCTTGGCGCTGATTATTATCTCCAGAAAGGAGGATACCCCCTGCCGCAGTATACGGAGCTTGAGCATAAGATCAAGCTTGCGGTCCAGCGCCGGAAGGATGGCCGTATGCTTGCCGAGTCGGAGCTGCGCTACCGCCGCATTGTCGAGACTGCCAACGAAGGGATCTGGGCTTTTGATGCCGCTTTTGTCACCACCTATGTCAACCAGAAGATGGCAGATATGCTCGGCTATGATGCACCCGGCATGATCGGCCACCCGATCACGGATTTCATCCCGGAAGAAGACCTCCAGGACAATGGCCAGCAGATCGTAGTCCGGCGGGACGGGGTGCCTGAACGCCATGAACGCCGTTTCCAAAAAAGCGACGGCACGATTGTCTGGTGCATCATCTCTGCAGCACCAGTGCCCGATCATACCGGCAGGCTGGCCGGTTCCTTTGCCATGCTGACGGATATCACGGTCCAGAAGAATGCCGAGCGTGAACTCGCAGCACGGGCGGCCCAGCTCAACGTGGCAAACCGGGAAATGGCTGCAACATTAAGCGAGCTCCGGGTTGCCGAAGAGAAACTGCTTGCCCGGAACCGGGAGCTTGAAGAGCAGCGCAGTGCCCTTGCTACCTCAAGCACCCTTTTGAGCCGGGCCAATCACCGGATCAATCTCCTCTCAAGCATCACCCGGCACGACCTGATCACCCAGCTCTC
>JAAZNH010000303.1 GCA_012798365.1 Methanomicrobiales archaeon
CCGGCTGAGGTCAAGGCCGTGGACGGAATGCAGGAGGATTTCCTGGCGCTCTTCGAAGGTGAGGGCAGGGCCCCCGGCACCTTCGAGCAGGTCCTGGTACACCACAAGAAGGATCGTCCCGGACCCGCAGGCCGGATCAAAGACCCGGAGCGGCAGGACTTCCCGGATCTTCCGGCCGGACCGGGCTGTTGCAAGTGCCCCGGTCACCAGGTATTCCACGAGAGCGTCGGGCGGCACCAGGGTTGTGCCGGAGAGGACCGTGTCATGGGTGTCCACGACAGCCGCCATATGAGTGGCCGAGCGCCGGACCGTCCGGCCAAGGTACTGTCCCATCACCCTCGCCAGGGCCAGGCCGGGCATGCGGGAAAGATCATAGCGCCGGTCCGGCGCAAGGAGGACATCCAGGATCCCGTGGACCACCCGCGCATCCAATACCGGCGAACCGGCCGGAACCTGCCGGTGCGGGAGCGGGGGCGCTTCATCGGAGTACAGGGCATCGGCAACCGGTGCGAGCTCGTCCATGAGAGCGGCAATGCCCCGTTCGTGCCGGAGCCGGGCAAGCGTCCCGGCCGGGACAAGGTGCCGGTCTTCCGCAACCCGGAGAAACAGGAGCGGGAGGAGCACCCGGTTCACCGCGGCCATGATCCCGTCGCTGTGGAGCTCAAGGTTGGTGCGGGCAATGCTCCGGGCCAGCTGCTCGCGCCAGCGCACGAGGTCGTGGTGGAGAGCGATCTCCATAAGGCTGGTATCCGGATGGGGCATGATTTGGGTGGGCGTATCCGGATCCTGCATGAATATACTACTGTGCGGCGGTGAAAATAACCATGTTGATGCTCCGGGCGATGGAGCGGCGCGGGGAGCATCGTGTTTTTATGGTAATATTCTCAAGATTTTATATGAAACATGCGCGACCTCCGGACACCTCCGGGGAGGGGTATGCAGACGGGAAGGGGGCAGGGGGGGCCGGTGCCGGCAGGGAACCCGGCCCGGGGACCACGGAGCCCCCGTACTCCCTTATCACCTTCCAGGACTATGTCGAACGGTTCAGACCTGCCTATCCGTACACGTTTGGAGGGGCGTTCCAGAGCCTTGCAGACCAGCTCGAGATACGCGTCTACAAAACGGATGACAACAATCGTGTCCATTTTCCCGGGGACCTGACGATCGACAATGCCCACGGTTTCTGTATGGTAGTCCCGGGAGACCTCATTGTCGACGGGAATATCCGTATGATGAAGGATCACGGGCCGGCCTTCCTTCACGTTACGGGAAACCTTACCGCTAAGAACCTGTTCTTAAAAAAACAGGGGTTCACCTGTATTGAAGGCGACGCCCGGATCGGTACGGGCATCCTCGTGACAAATACGGGTGCGGAGATCAATGCCCCGTCATCTGCACATAATACCGGAAGTACGCTGATTGTCCAGGGAAAGGCTGTTGCGAATGTCATCATCAAGAGCAACACGGCGGTGCTCTTCTACGGGTCTGCCGAAGCGTATGCGGCTGGCGATTATGGTTTTTGCGAACTGCATGCCTCCCCCGACCGGTTCCATTACATGGTGCCGTTCCACGAACTCATCTTCTCAGGCGCAGCCGGCCTCCCGGCCCCGTCCGGCCTTTTTGACGAGGATGGGATTATCGCTGAGAGCGCGGAGAGATACCTGCTCGCGAACCGTAAAATCCTGAGCTCCCTTGTTCCTGCTGATACAACCACAAAACCGGTCCTTCCCCTGCATAACGCTGCCCTGCAGTACGACGAGATCGAAGCATTCTTACAAAAGCATGGCCAGGTCGCGCCGGGCCAGCACCGGAAGCAGGCTGACGATCTCATGAAGAAGAACGATTTTTCCGGTATCATGGCCAACTGCGAACGGTGGGTTGCAGAGACAAACGATCCGTTCTTCTACCTGGTTGTTGTGGATGCCTGTCAGAAAAAGATGGATCTCACCACCGGTGTGGCATGGGCACGCCGGTGCCTGGAGCGGTTTGGCAGCCACAACTGGATGTTCCGGTTCCTGCTGAGTACAGATCTGGCACTCGGCCGGACCGAGGAGGCATGGCAGGACTGGTGCCGGTTCCGGCAGGGGCTCTTGTGGGATAAGCCGGAGAACGATAATATTCTCCAGCTCGCGATTGCAGCCGCTATTACCACCGGCAGGTCCGAAAAAGCCCACACTGAGCTGGCAGGAAAATTCCGGACCTTCACCTCAGACAGCCCCAATTTCTGGTTCAACGCCGCCTGTCTGGGATCCCGGGCCGGCAATCTCAACGATGCCGTCTACTTTGCCTGGCAGTCGCTGCGCCTCGGGAAGCCCCGCGCGGACTTTGATTCGGAACCTGATTTCGATCCCGTAAAGGATGAACCGGCATTCCAGGCAGTCCTTGCTCTTGGCGCTACGTCACCCAGCCGGCGTGCGGCCCTTGTCAGGGGCAGTCATACGAGGGAAATTACCATCGATGCAACGACCGTGACGGTGCAGGACGACAGGAGTACACGGACGCTGGAGCACGACAACCCCGCCGAGGCCCTGACGGCCTTCTTCCATCTCGTGGCAGAGGCAAAAGCGCAGGGGTATCACACCCAAAAACCCTCAGGCGCATCCCCCGTTTCACCGGATTGAG
The DNA here is from genome assembly GCA_012798365.1 of Methanomicrobiales archaeon. Taxonomy (GTDB): domain Archaea; phylum Halobacteriota; class Methanomicrobia; order Methanomicrobiales; family Methanospirillaceae; genus Methanoregula. The sequence continues at coordinate 2,623 of JAAZNH010000303.1, forward strand.
AGGACGGTGTCCCCACTATTTCATCACAGGCGATACATCATGACGGGGGTAAACCAAGCGGAAAAAAGGATCAGTCCCGGCCCATCCGGGTATGGATGGCGATCAGGCCGGCACAGGATTTGCAGGTATAATAGTCATCTTTCCAGCAGTCATTGCAACCCCACCGGCCGCAGAGCACGCACTGCCGGAGTTCTACGACCGGGTGGGGGGTTGAGCAGAGATCGCAGAGATACCGGGAGAAGGTACCGGTATCTTTTACCGGGCCCTCGCCCTGCTTGCGCACGACGGTTACCTCGCTTTTCAGTTCGCGGAACCGCTCTGCTGCAGGGTTACTTTTTGGTACTGCCTTTTGTGGCAAGTTCCTTTTCCAGAGCGTCAAGCCGTGCCTCCAGGCTGGTGAGCGTTGTCTCTAAGCCTTTTTCGTACTCCTTGAGTTCTGCCACGCGTTTCTCGTCCTGCTCGACAAGCCGCGTGTTCTTCTCCATAAACGTATCCAGCCGGGCGTGCGGGACGAGCTCCCACTCATCCACCATGGTCTGGAAGCGCCGGTCCAGGTACTCGTCAATCCGGCTCTCGACCGGGCGGGCGAGCGAGACCTCCCCCTTCTGGCCACGGAAGAAGTAGTAGACAAGGAAGATGACCGTGCAGAGGACCAGGACAAGGATGATGAATTCAAGCAGGTCCATCTCACATCAGCCCCTTCAGCCGCTTTGCCCGGTTCTCGAGTGCAGTCAGCCGGTCTCCATGGGCAACACGGGATGCCTTCAGGTCCGGGATCTCCTGTTCGAGCGCCGCGAGCCGTGCGGTGAACGTTTCCAGGTCACGGCCCGTGGAGAGGTCCCATTCATCAACAATGTTCTGCATCCGCCGGTCAACATACGCGTTGAGGTACGAGTCCATGCCAATCATCGCTGTGCCTCCAGGGTCGTAATGAGCGCGTCAAGCGCCTCCACCCGGGCATCGGTTGCCACCTTTGCGGCATACATGCCGGTAATCTCGTCGGTCACGCGGGCGAGCCGGGTCTCGAGCGCGTGCAGGTCGCTCTCGGTGACAAGGTCCCATTCCTCAATGATCCGGGCAAAGTGCCGGTCAAAGTAGGCATCCAGGGACCGGTCCAGCGTGGGGACGCGGGACTCGATCGTTTGCGGGATTGCGGTAACCGAGTCCCAGAACGATCCACCGGTGATGGTCTTTTCCGGGGTATTGTAGATGACGGGTTCCATAGGTTACTTCACCTTCTGTTCCTGGTCACGGGCATTAGAAAGGAGGCCGTCAAGCTTTTTGTCCCTGACCAGGTTCTCGATCTTGGTCAGCCTCGCGCTGAGCAGTTTCTCTTTTGCATAGATGGAAGTCTCAAGGGCGATAATCTCGTCCTCGGTTTTTTTGATTTCCGCGACCTGTTCTGCCGAGAGGCGCGTGAACGGGAATCCTTTCTGCGCTTCGTGCTTCTGGAGGAGCGCAAGCTTGTCCTTCTCCAGTTCAAGTTCGATCTTCCGGTTGGAGGTCCGCATGATCCGGATCTCGCGGATGATCAGGTACATGACCACCATGCCAAGGAAGATGATGAACGCCATGACCACGGTGTCAGTTATTGCGGTTTCTGCCATTACTTCACCTTATTTCTTCTACCTGCTAAAGGTTGTCTTTTCCGGAGGCATCCTTCACGGCTTTTTTTATGTCGCCGGCAGTCTTCTTTGCTGTTTTTCCTATGCTTTCCCCTGCCTTGCCGGCTTCCCGGGCCAGCCCGGTAGCAGCTTTTCCGGCCTCGGTCTTCACTTCACCGGCGGTCTTTGCCAGCGAGGCGCCGGCACCCGAGGCGGCATTCTTTGCTTTTTCCATAAGAGGCAGAGACCGGACAACCAGAACTGTGTCACCATCGGAAAGGCCAAGGGCAGAAAGGTCCTCCTCGCTCACCCGAACCTCGCCATCCCGGACCATCCTGTCAGCGATGATGGTGGCCGTGATTGTCCTCTTTGCCGTCTCGTTGACCAGGTCAACGTTGTCACCATCGCTGGCTTCCAGGGCAGACAGGTTCGTGACATGAATACGCACCCGGCCCTGGCTCGGGAACGATCGTTTCCTGATGGTTAACCGGACTTCCTGCATACTGGATACACACGCACGGGATCATATATATCTTCGCAATCGTGCGGGGCGGGAATCCCGGAGCATGGCGGGCTTTTGCTGAACCGGGCCATGCACCCGGGCACCTGCCAAGCAGAGTTATCTTTCAAGAACGCCAATACCTTGCAGAAAAACGGGGAACAGAGATGTCAAAACCATGCGAGATGCCGGTCACCCAGCTCCACGTGAAGCCGAAGATGACCGTCAATGAACTGGTCCTTGCGATGGGAAATGCCGGGGCCTACAATGGCGGGTCGCTTGCCCGCGCTGCGGATATCTGGGAGCAG
>JAAZNH010000304.1 GCA_012798365.1 Methanomicrobiales archaeon
ACGCTCCGGAACCTCTTTTTTGAGACCACCATCCTGATGACACGAAAGATCGACCGGGCACCGGTCATCACGGTCCTTCCCACCGGCTATTTTGCCGTCCCGGCCTCGGATATGGCGGACGGTTCGCGGGACAACCGCCGCTCAAGTGTCTGGAGCGGCGTGGACGTGCATTCCCTCCGCGAATATGTTGCGGGGGATGACCTGCGGCACGCGGACTGGAAAGTCTCGGCCAAATACAACAAGATCTTTATCCGGAAATATACTGCCCCGATGAGCCACCCGCCGCTCATCATTGTCGATCTGCCGTGGACCGGGGCGCCGTTCCCGCACAAGGAGTTCAACCGGATGATCTCCGAGGTCACGGGCATGGCCAAACAGACCATCCAGACATTCCAGTATGTCTCGGTCCTAATCATCTCCGGGCCCAATGTCCTGCACCTGATCCGCGAAGAGAAGAACGTCTCCCGCTGTATTGCAGAACTCCGTGAATGGTTAAACCCGTCAGAACGGTCCGTTCATTTTTACCGGATGGCGGACCGCTCCGATCTCCGGGCCCATGTCCGGGGAAGTGAATTTGCTCTTCTCGAGACATCGGATCCCAAAACACAAGGGTTCCTTGAGACCCTCCGGGACCGGTACCACCGGATCCTCCTGTACCAGCGGAACCCGGCCTTTGCCGGGCAGGTTGGCCGGGCGCTTCTCCAGGTAAGGATGACAGAAGCATATTTCTTCACGCTGGGAATCGGGGACACAAGCCACATCCAGCATGTTGTCCGGCCGCTCAAGTCGCAGAAGGTCCGGGTCCACGTAAAAATGATAACGCCGTCACCAGACGCTGAAGAAAGTTCCGGCCCGGCGGGAGCACCCGGGGGTGCCGCTTCATGAACTACGCATCCCTGGAGACCGGGTTTTTTGCCGCACTTGCCCTCGGGATTCTTATCCTTGCCGCCCTCCTTGCTGCACCCACTTGGTACCTGGTGGTCCTGCTCCTCATCATCTTCGCAGGAACCTGGTACGGTACCCGCACCCTTCCGGACCGGGCATTCTATCTTGCCTGTGCCGGCGAACTGCTCGTGATTGGTTGCAGCACCATGAACCACTGGGCGGGGCTGTACTGCGCCTGCACCCTGACCGGCATCATCGGGAGTGCCCTCGGGCTAGTCAGGACCCGTGACGATCTTGTCCTGCTCTTTGTTTTCTGGCTCGGGTCCGCGTTTGCGGCACTGCTCATCTTCCTTTCCAACCATGTGCTGCTGCCGCTGGCTGCCATCATGGGCATCACCGCAGGTATCCTTGCAATCCATTCCGTGCGACTCTACCAGTTCAGGAAATACTATTCAGGAGCGTGAGATACATGAAACGATTATCTTCCATCAATCCGGATTACCGGGCAGCGCTTGTCCTTATCATCATGGCAGGCATCCTCATCTGCACCGCAGTCCTCACCAACCGGGGCGACTTCACGAGCGCGGCACTCGTCATTGCCGGCCTTATCTGCCTGCTTGTTGGCATCTTCTTTGTCACGCTCTCGACAAGCGACCCCATGGACCTCCGGTACCTCAGCCTGCTCCCGGTCCAGGGGAGTATCAACCTGGTCCGGATCTGCGCCGACCTGGGGATCCAGGGCAATGCCTGCTTCATTGCCAAAGGGCGCAGCGGCCGGACCACGACCATGCAGTACCTTCCCGTTGCGGTCTACCGCGGGGAGCCGCTCCCGGCTGAATCGTTTGTCACGGCAACGGATACCGCTGGCCTCCTCGTAGAACCTGCCTGTGCCCCGCTCCTCTCCCTGCTGACAACAAAGGAGCACCTGGCAATTCCTTCGGACATGACAGCCCTCCATGGCCTGGTGCGGGAACTGGGTGTCGAGGTCCTGGAAGTCTCGCCGCGGATCCGGTCTGCAAACGAGAGGGAGCTCATCACGGTCATCATGGACGAGTACCGGCTTATCGATGGTTGCCGGGCCATGACCCGGGAATCCCCCAAGTGCTGCATGACCAACCCGTGCCCGGTCTGCAGCCTCTATGCTACCCTGTTTGCCGAAGGGACCGGCAGGGTCATCCAGCTGGAACGCTGTTCTGCGGATGCAAAGACCGACACCGTCACCGCCGTCTTCTCGGTTCTTCCTGAATATTCCGATGAACCGGCCCGGCCGGAATAATCCGTTTCAAATCACGCTGTTTTTTTTTAAATAACGAGAACTTCAGAGTTCCATCGGGATCCAAAGGGGCATAACCTGGTGAAAATCCCGGAGATCCCCGGGTTTCATGCAGGAAATACCCGTTGGGATACCAGGAAAAAACCAATAAAAAAGCTGCGATTACCGCGACCGGACCGATACCCAGAGATGGAGGTCGCGGTAGCTCTGGTTGATCCGGTCCATGCCCTGCACCTGGTCGTCAAGGACTGTCTCGTTGAAGAGAAGGAACTCAAGCCGGTTGTAATTCGTTGAATCCGGCACAAACGTGTATGGCTGGATCACGGTCTGGTTATGGGCAACCGGGACGGTAAAGCGGTCAAGCCGTTTCATTGCAGTGACCGTTGAGGTATTTGTGGCCTCGTCAAACGTCATATTCATGAGATAGGTCTCGACCGTGTAGCTGATCGGGCGGTACTCGTGGTTTCCAATCCCGATGAAGAGGGAGCTGTTCTTCCCAATAATGAGCCGGTCCGGGTAGTCGGCTGCTTTCTGCTTCTCGCCAAGGATGAAGAACTCGGTGAACTTCTCGCCTTCCTTGGGGACGACGATGACATAGACGGTTGTCAGGACCGCTGCAATGATCGCAACAAGAAGGAGGAGCGAGAGGATCCGGTCAATCCGGGATGTCTCTTCTCTGGGGAAAAATTCGTCACGGACTGCCTGTTTCATCTCAGCAAAGGGGACTTCAAACCGGTCTTCCGGTACAAGGGCAGCCCGGCGGTACTGGGCGACAAGGCACAGGCCAATCGTGAGGATGCTCAGGCAGATGATGATCGGGTCAAGCCGGATCCCCCACGGGGAGTAATTCAGCGCAAGGCCGGTCAGGGGAACAACGGCAATCGAGAGGCCGAACGAGAGGGCAACACGCTCGATCCCGTCAAGGTCCTTTGCGGCCGGGAAGAGGGCAGCTATCAGTGCATAGCCCGGGATGAACAGGACAAGAGGTATGCCAAAGATGACCCGCAGGAAGGATTCGTTGAGAAACGGCAGGTATATTGAGAGGATGGCGCAGAGAAGCCAGAGTTCGCAGGCGAGCAGGTCCCGGGGGATCCGTGCCTTTACGAAGGCTTCGATGATGATATCATACGGGTTCTCAGCGGGCTCCATAATCCATCGTAAAGGTTATCTGTCGTAATATATTATGGCGCGTTCCTGCATCCCCACAAAAATCGGCATCGGGAAAAACCCGGCAAAAAGTGCGTGCCCGGTTGTCCGGGAGTTCCGGTTGCCGGGATAGCCCCCGCAACCGTGATTACC
>JAAZNH010000305.1 GCA_012798365.1 Methanomicrobiales archaeon
CCGAGTTCGTGGTTGCCTGGGCAAAAGAGACCGAAATCGGAAAAGACATTGTCATCACCGAGAACGATATCAAGAACCTGATCATGAGCAAGGCCTCCGTGCATGCTGCCTGCGTCACGCTTATGAAGGAAGCCGGGGTCACACGGCATGAAATCTCCACAATCTACTTTGCCGGCGCCTTCGGGAATTATCTTGACAAGAAAAATGCAACCAGCATCGGCCTGATTCCCGAGATCGCGATAGACCAGATAAAAAATATCGGCAATGGTGCGGTTGCCGGTGCAAATATTGCGCTTGTCGATCGCCGGACCCGCAAAAAGCTTGATGAGATCGCGTACAAGATTGCGTACATCGAACTGAATGCCGAGAACTCGTTCATGGATGAATACACCTCCAGCACATTCCTGCCGCACACCGATCTCACGCTCTTCCCCGGTGTCCAGAAGATGCTGGAGAGCTGCCGGATCCGGAGGGACTAGATCATGGCAAAAATGATCCCGCCGCCCTGTTCTGCCGCAACCGGTGTCGGCGCCCTCCCGCATACCGATCCGGTCCAGGCCTGCGATGATGTCCTTTCGATCTTTTCGGAATTCCCGTACATTCCCACCCTTCCGGACCGGGCGCTGCTTGAGAGCATTGTCTTTAACGATTCCGAACAGCTCCCGGGACGCATGATCCGGGAGGACCGGCTCCTCTTTGACAGCTCAAAAGACCAGACCGCGGCCATGGAAAAAGTGTACATGGATTTTGTTGAAGGCAACTATGCCGATTACGGCCTTCACAAGGAATATGCCTCGGCATTCATCGAGATGTTGCAACGCAGGGTGCCTGCTGCCCGGGTCCTCAAGTGCCAGGTGACGGGCCCGGTCACCTTTGGCATGCAGGTTGTGGACGCCAATAAGCGGCCGATCTATTACGATGCCCAGCTTGCCGATGTCCTTTCAAAGATGATTGCCCTCAAGGCACGCTGGTGCGAGAAAGCGATCATTGAACATACCGGCGTGAACGAGACTATTGTTGTTCTCAATGAACCCTATCTTGCGTCGCTCGGTTCTTCGGTTGTCCCGGTTGACAAAGACACGGTGAAATCCGGCTGGACAGACATCGCATCCATGGTTGACGGGGGCCTGGGTGTCCACTGCTGTTCCAACACGGACTGGGAATTTGTCATCAGCCTCGAACCGTCCCTCATCTCCATGGATGCGTATGCCACGGCAAAAGAATTCCTGCTCTACGCAGACACGCTCGTCTCCTACATGGAGCGCGGCGGGATCATTGCCTGGGGCATTGTGCCTGCCGAACACAAAATCTTTGCAACCGAGACAGTCGACTCCCTGTATGAAAAATACCTGGCCATCCGCACCCAGCTCTGCACCCGCATGCCCGAGAAACTCTTTGATGCCCAGTCCATGATCACCCCGAGCTGCGGGATCCGGTTTGCTGACCGGGACGGCTCGCTTGCCATCATGGGTGCTGCAGCGGAGATCTCCCGGCGCATCCGGGCAAAAAATTCCCTTGCGTGAAAAAACCAAAAATCCCATTCCAACGATACAACGGCAGACCTGTTCATCATCGGGCGCTGCAAACGATCAATGAGGAAAATGTTCAAAGGCACTTACTACCAAAAACCCCGACAAAAGATTGGGTGAACCGGAACAATCCATCATGCCACACAAACCATTCACGATAGCCCTGTCAGGAAAAGGCGGGACCGGGAAAACGACCACGAGTTCCCTCCTGGTCCGGGCGTTAATCAGCCTTGGTGAAACACCCGTCCTTGCTGTTGACGCTGACCCGAATGCCAATCTCCACGAAGCGCTGGGTGTGACCGTGCGCGAGACGCTCGGGAGCATGCGGGAAGAAGCGTTCACCCGCCACATTCCTCCGGGGATGAACCGGCACAAATATGTGCAATACCGGTTCCGGCAGGCTCTGGTTGAATCGGAAGGATTTGATCTTGTTGCCATGGGCCGGACGGAAGGAAGCGGGTGCTATTGTTTTGCCAACGATCTCCTCTCGGAATGCATGGGCGAACTCGAACGCGATTATCATTTCATCATCATCGACTCCGAAGCCGGCATGGAGCATATCGCGCGGGGCACGATTGGCACACCGGATCTCCTGCTCATTGTCAGCGACCCGGGTGCCCGGGGGCTCCGGACCATTGCCCGGATCCGCGAGATCGCAACCCAGCTGGGCCTTCCCAAAGAAAAAATCCGGGTGGTCTTCAACCAGTACAAGACCGGGACTGCGCCGGTTGATATCGGATCTGAAGAGCCCATTGCAATCATACCGGACGATCCTGCGGTTGAACAGGCCGATCTCCAGGCAACGCCGGTCTCGCAGATCCCGGCCGACAGCCCGGCGGGCATTGCGGTACAACGCCTGGCGGAGAAAATCATCGCCCTGGCAAAGGCACGGCAGGACCAGTAATCCAAAAAAAAAAATTAAAAAAAAGATCTGCGCGGTTTTTCAAATGAAAACCGCAACGGCAATCGTGGTGGTCCACAAGCCGTTCTTGTCGCCTTCGGCAGACTGGCAGACGTTCTTGGTCTTGATGATCTTGCCGCTGGTCTTGTAGATCTGTTCGCGTTCCTGCCATGCGGCATTGGCATCGAATTCAATGCCCAGGGTGGTGGCAAGCATGGTCGCGGCAAGATCCTCGGCATATTCACCGGTCCGTTTCTCGGTCTCTCCATAGGCGTGGTGCTCGGAAAGATACCCGTATTCTTCCGATGCGCTTGGCAGGGCAAGGCCGATTGCCGAGGAAACAAGCCGGTTGGGTTCATTGGTCTCGTTCCGCGCCATGACACAATAGGTGATGCCCCCGGGCTTTAAGCAGGTGAGACCTTCGCGGCGGGAGATGAATTTGCAGTTGGGAGGAAAGATACTGGAAACGTATACAAGATTGCATTTCTCGATGCC
>JAAZNH010000035.1 GCA_012798365.1 Methanomicrobiales archaeon
CTGCTGCAACATTCCTGTTCGTCACCATGATCTTTGCCCTCCTCCTCTCTGCGCTGATCCATGCATTTGTCTTTGTCATCAACTGGGAAGACTGGTTTTTCGGAACCAGGCTCGCTGGTGAGCCTGCCGGGATCTTTCTCTTTGGAAAAGCTGCAGGAGCTGCCGGCATCCTGGTAATCATGGCACAGTACCCCCGGTTCCAGAGAGCGGGAGCGGTGCTGTGTGCAGGATATTTCGGGGTCCTGTTTTTCAATTCCCTCCTTACCGTGAATGCCATTACTGCCATGGGTACGCAGGCGCTATTCCCGACCCTGCCTGCAACCCTGTTCGTTCTGGCTGTGCTTCTCCTTGCAGCCATAGTTATCCTGCCACCGGGTTCCGGCAGGCAGGAACTGGACACAACCGAAGAGGTCTGATCAAGAGCCGGGGACACCCGCCATCTCCGCAACCCTTATTATACCTCCCGACGTATGGATAAGAAGCACTTTTATTGTGCTGACAGATGTAAGTCCGACGTGCGTTACCAACGCACTGCCTCAAAACTTTCAGGCTTTGGGATTACAGAGAGTCAGTAGCACTATGCTCGACTTTTCTGGACTTACTGTTTGTCTATCCAGGAGGCTAAACAATGGCACGAATGCACGCCCGCAGAAGGGGCAAGTCATGCTCCGTGCGCCCTTACCGGAAACAGGCCCCCGCGTGGTCAACGACTGACGCAAAGGCAATCGAGAAGATCATTCTCGACATGAGGAAGGAAGGCGCATCGAGCGCAAAGATCGGACTGGCACTCCGCGACCGCTACGGCGTTCCGGATGTCAAGCTCGCAACCGGAAAGCGGATCGGACAGATCCTGCGCGAGAACAAGGTCGCAACCGAGATTCCCGAGGATCTCCGCGACCTGATGAGCAAGGCACTGGGGCTCAGGAAGCACCTTGCCGAGAACAAGAAGGACCTGCACAACAAGCGCCAGCTCCAGCTGGTCGAGTCCAAGGTCCGCCGGCTCGTAAAGTACTACACGGGAAGCAAGAAGCTGCCCAGGGAGTTCGTCTACAAGCCCGACCAGGCTGAGATCCTGCTCTCCAGGTAAGACACCAGTAATCAAACGGATACACCATGTCGCTTGAAACCGCCGCACAGACCGTTGCAGACCAGATCAGAAGGCAGGAGTTTGTCGAGGTGTTCGCACACCACGACGCTGACGGCATAGCCGCTGCCTCGATCCTCTGCCACGCGATGCTGCGTGCGGGCATCCGGTTCCGGCTCCGCGTCAGGCACGAGGTCCTGCCGTCCGATCTTGTGGGCGATGCAGCATACCTGCTCTGCGATCTCGGGTCCGGCCGGGAAGATCTCCCGAAAGCCACCATGGTCGTCGACCACCACCTGGTGCGGTTTGATGGCGAGTTCCAGGCAAACCCGCGCCTTGCGGGGATCGACGGCGATCGCGACCTTTCTGCATCCGGCATGGCCTACTATGTGGCCCAGGCACTGGGGGACAACCGCGATCTCGCAGGTCTTGTCATCCCCGGCGTCCTTGGCGACGGGCAGGCCTTTACCGGAAAGAACCTCGAGATCTTCAACGAGGCGATCGCAAACGGGATCATCGTCCCCGACCGGGGCCTGCTTGTCCCCGGGCGGGACATGACGGAGCGGTGGTACATGGCCACCAGCCCGTACCTCGACGGCATCAGCGGCAACGAGTCGCTCATTGCGGAGATCCTTGAATCGGCACATGACCCCAAACAGGCAGGAAACGGGCCCCGGCTCGATACCCTCCTCTCACGGGTCGTGCTTGCATCGGCAAAAACTACCGGTGCACAGAGCCTGAAGGCGATCTGGGGCGACACCCTCCACCTCCAGCGTGAGGTAGTTGAAGACGCCCACGCCCTCACTGCGATCATCGATGCCTGCGGCAAGACCGGCAACGGCGATATCGGTGCAACCCTCTGCCTGCGGTCATCCCACGATGTCGATAAGGCATGGGAGATTACCCGGCAGCACCGCACGAACGTGATCGGTGCAGTCAGGGCTGCCCGCCCGGTGGAAGACTCCCCGGGAGTCTTCGAGGTGCCGGGAGTTACAGTCGCAAGCGACGTTGCCGATATCCTGGTCCGTGACCTTGTTCAGGCACGGCCGGTCCTTGTCTATGCAAACGCGCCTGACGGCTGCCACATATCGGCACGCTGCCCGGCCGGCCGGACTGCGGATATCGGCCCGATCGTCCGGACGCTTGCAGAGTCCTGCGGCGGAAACGGCGGGGGCCACATGCTCCGGGCCGGGGCAACCATCCCCTGCGACCGGATCAGTACCTTCACCAGAGGCTGGCTGGAGGCGATCCCTGCATGATGCAGATCGAGGGGACCATAACAACCCGGCATGAGCATGCCACAACGATCGCCCAGTCCTTAAAACCGGACAATCTCCGCAGCATGACAACCGTTGCAGAAGGCGACAGGGTGGTGACAACGATCACCGGAACACAGCTCCGGTCGGTCATTGCATCCGTTGACGATTACCTGATGAACCTGGCAATAGCGGAAGATGCCACCGGCATTGTTCCGCGGCAGAATAATCCTTAATGGTGATATTATGGCAAAGAAGAAACAGGTAGGAAGAAGAGTTGAAGGCTGGAAAGCCAAGAGCTGGTACAAGGTGCATGTCCCCGACAACCTCGGCAAGGCATACATCGGCGATACCATTGCAAACGATGCTGAGAGCGTTGTCGGGCGTATCATGTCCGCAACGCTGGGCGAGATCACCAATGATTACGCAAAGCAGCACATCAAGATGAGCTTCAAGATCGCAAACGTTGCAGGCGACGCAGCATACACCGAGTTTGTCGGTCACGAAGTCACCCGCGACTACCTCCGTTCGCTGGTCAAGCGCCGGAGCTCCCGCATTGACTGCCATGTCCCCGTTGTCACAAAGGACGGCAAAAAGGTCTTCATGACCATCTGCTGCTACACCTTTGCCCGGGCAAACATTGCACAGGAGCACGCAATCCGCAACGTCATCTCCCAGGCCCTCACCACCCAGGCGCAGGCATGGGACGTGACCACGCTCCTCAACGGTATTGTCTCAGGTGAGATCTCCCGCGATCTCTTCAAGGCAGTCAAGACCATCTACCCCACCCGCCGGGTTGAGGTCATCAAGTCAAAGGTCGAACAGGTCGCAGCACCGGTCGACACGACTTAAAACCCATTTTTTTTCAAAGAGGTCGAAGGTCGACATCCGTCTCCCTTCTCCTTCTCGAAGTCCAGGGGGACTTCTTCGAATTCCGAAGAGGTCGAAGACCTCGAGGACGAGAAGAACGCATCAGCGTTCTTCGAAGATTCTTCGACTCTTCTCATCGTCGAGGTTTTACAAAGCCTCTCCGACTTCGAATTCCGACTGGTTCATAAGAACCAGGAGGACGAGAAGATTTCCGCAGGAAATCTTCGAAGAACTACGTTCTTCTCATTGTCGTTGTTTTAAAAAATCACTCCAGATTCGATATTCCAATAGCGATTGACTTCAGTTGATGTACTGCAGAAAAAATTACTTATAATCGATTTGTATCCTGCTGATGTTTCCTGCTTCCGGATTGATATCAAAAAAAACCAGCATTTCCGTACAATTAATACGGCGATAGGTGATCAGTGTCGGGGGCCATCGAACCGTTTCTTTTCCTGTTGATGGACGGGGCTGATCGACTATTCCCTCAATATCCGCACCTGATATGAGAGATCCGATTATGCAGGGATCATTAAGAGCAATCTCAACGAGACGTGTTCTGTCGACACCAGGAAAATTCACGGGAATTGCATCAAGATCCTTTTGTGACGGGTGTGCCGGATCTGCAATATGATATGTTTCAGGAAATGGGGGTAAGGCTCGTGGACATGCAAATTCTTCCTTTGGATGCGTAAGGGCGACAGGGCATCCCGAAGAATCAAGGGGGAGGGAAACTGGATTCAATACGGGGATGGTGGGTGTGCTGTTTGATTGCGTGTTCTGATACGGCAACGGAGTGGGAGCTGATGAGAGGGCAGCCAGAGTCGGATTTGCGTCAGGAGATTTTTCCGAGGGTGTGGCCACAGGGAATAATCCATAAAAAAAGACAGAGATACAGAAACCAATGATGACAAGCAGGAAAAAAAAGAGAAGTTTATTCTGACTCATTTTTTTTATCTCCCGTATCAGAGGTTAGCGGTCCACAGTTTTACCGTTGAGGGATTGGAAATTATCTGAACATTCAGCTGAGTCAATGGTGCTGATGATGATGATATGTATCTTTTTAAGACAACAGGAAGTGTCTGTCCGTTTGGTTTCTTGAATATTGCATTTTGGAATAATGTGGATCCTGGAACATCTGCGTTCCCGGTAATCTGCCATCCTTCTAAAGCAAATTCCGGCTCCAGACCTGAAGAGTAGGGAGAAGGAGTCCACGAAGTAGTTAACGAGGTGGAACTTCCCGATGTCATATCATATGTTGTGACATACCACGCACTATTGCTTGTGTCCCATTGCATTGTGCCCTTAATCAAATGGTCTTTTGATGTTGTATATCTTGAACTGTGAATCGCACTCGAACCACTCAGCGCCCAGCTTGAGATGGTCCAATAATATCCCGTATCCCGGTTATTCCATTCCAGAACCGGTTGAATTATTGTATTATAATTCGGATAATCGCGGATTCCATTAAACAGGAATATCGTTCTTGCGTTCATACCAGTCCCTGCCCGGGATGTGGGATCGGAGGGAACGGTCCATTCGGCAGAGAATTGTCCCAAGGGGTTTGAAGTCGTTGTCCGATCATATGCGTATTCGATCCAGCCATTGAAAGAACTAACCCTGGAACTCTTTGTACCTGGAACAGATGACTCAGAAATATCGTTTTCTTTGGGAAGACGCGGGATTTTGTCTTCATCAACGATGATCATTAGTATCCGATCCTAGTATTTCACAACTGAAAACCCTTTTTTTTCAGATATTACTGCACCGGAAGGAACCTCATGGACATGTGAGGCGGGCATCGGGCCATTCGGAGTGGAAATCAGTTTAGATGTGGAATCATCAGACACAAGCAACTGCATCCCACGGGAGTCAAATACACGGGTCATACCCATTGAATGATAAATAACCGAGCCTTCAGGGATATGATATAAATTCTCATCTTTTACCGGGCTCAGCTCTTTATCAATAATCGTTTTTTCCTGAGATTCGTCAACAGTAAATTGAGGAAGAATCAGGTCTTTTACATCTTCACTTTCTGCAGTAACAATAGGTACAATCAGTATTGCAGCAAGGACAAGTGCAAACAGGATCGTACAATAGTTTTCCGTTTTCATTTTACATTACCTCCATTTTCAAAGTACAGAGGCATGATCCAAAATCTTCATTAGTATCTGAGAATAATTTCACATGCCTACGGGCAGGCGAGGTTCATCTCTGTTTCAAGGCAAGGTGAACCCGTCTACAAAGTGTATTTTGTTTTTGACTGATTAATATAGTTTTTGTTTTAATGCCGATTTTGATTTTAAAATTAAAACAATAATAAAATTTTTAATAAACGGTTCGTATTTCTGTTTTCCCGAGCTCTCATATGGTATCCCACGAAACCTGATACAACATGTCCTCCATCATCACCGACCCCTTCCGGCAGAAACTGCTCCTCGCAGCCGTAGCCCTGGGTGTGGTGATGGACGGAATAGACGGTTCGATCGTCAACGTTGCACTCCCGACCATGGCCTCGTACTTCGGAACGGACACCGGCACGATCGCGTGGGTGATCATCACCTACATCCTGATGATGGCGGGGTTCTGCCTCATCTTTGGCAAACTCGCTGACCGGGGCCTGACAAAAAAACTGTTCCTTTCAGGATTCGCTGTCTTCACCATCAGCTCCGCGGCCTGCGGGATCGCTCCCACGCTCGAGATCCTGCTTGCCGCCCGGCTCATCCAGGGGCTGGGAGCCGCAATGATTGCAGCGGTTGCCCCGCTGCTCTGTATCCGGCACCTGCCTCCCGATATGCTCGGGACAGCCATGGGAGTTATCGCTGCAACCGCATCCCTCGGATTTGCAGCAGGGCCGGCCATTGGCGGCATCCTGACCCAGTACCTCTCGTGGCACTGGATCTTTTTAGTCAACATACCCATTGGTATCATCGGGATCCTCTTCGCCGTACGAGTAATACCCCATGATGAACCGGAGGACCATACCGTATCGTTTGACTACCCGGGGGCAGTCGCGCTCTTGTGTGCCATGGTCTCCTGCACATTCGTGCTGGAAGAGGTTGCAGCACGAGGCGTAACAGACCCGCTGATCCTTTCCGGGAGTGCGGCATGTTTGCTCTCGCTGGGCCTGTTTGTTGTCCGGGAGTTGTCCGTGCCGGAACCGTTTGTGAATGTCCGGATGTTCCTAAACTGGCAGTTTTCTTTTGTCCTCCTTGCGCTGCTGCTGATCAATATCATCTTAATGGGCATCATTTACCTGCTTCCGTTCTATCTCACCGCGGTGATGTCATTCAGTCTTGCAACGAGCGGTCTCTGCCTCCTGATCCCCCCGCTGGTGATCGCGGTTCTCAGCATCCCGTTCGGGAAGTGGTCAGACAAGCATGGCCGCCGGCTGTTCACAGTAGCAGCCTGCATTATTTTCGTGATCACGAGCGCGATCTTTGCAGTCCTTTCCCCCGGGTCCGGCATCATCCTGCTGCTTGCCGGCCTCATCCTGCTTGGCGTTGCATTCGGGATTGCTGCAGGGCCGGCGGCAAGCAGGGTCGTCGAGAGCGCGCCGGGCGGCGAAGAGGGGACCGGGTCATCGATGATGGTGACGGTGATCTATTTCGGCGGGGTTTTGGGCACTGCCCTCTATGCAGCACTATTCACCTTTGTTACCGCAGGTCCGGATGGTATTGTTCCCTTTACCGATCTTGACCCGGCACGCTTCCTGGACGGGTTCCATATCACGATGGCAGCCGGTATTGTGCTTTCGGTTATCGCAGCGGTGCTTTCAGCGGTTGTGCCGGACCGGGAATAAACCGGATGTCGATTGCTCCATGAAAATCACGATCCGATTGCAAAAGGAAAATCGAACATTGATTGATCCGGATCAGAATTTCATTCGCGATCATGATCGCGATTGCAAAATGAAAATTAAAAGTTGATTGAAAAATTTTCGGCAGGATCCGATTTTTCCGGAAAAATCACAAGTCGGTTGTGAAAAGTTAAGCTGATCTGCAACGAAATGGTGCGGAGTTTTTCGACGGCACCCCCAGATAATCAACACTTTTTCAATCAAGGTGTGCTTGAAAAATTTTAACCGGAAGTCGATTGAAACGAAAAAATCACGATCCGGTTGAAAATTAAAAATCGATCCTTGATTGATCCGGATCAGTTTTTTGATCGTGATCGTTATCGCGGCTGCAATTTTGAAATCAAAAGTCGATGGGAAAATGTACACCGGAAGTTGATGGAAAATGAAGATCCGATCTTGACTGTATAAAAGAGAAACAGACATTCAGCAGGAAGATTAACTACCTGCTTGCGATAAACCATCAGTTTGAATAACAATCCGCTGGCAAAATGAATGAGATTACCCCAGAATTCAACCGAACAAAAGAAAAAGAAGCCCTTGAGAAGATAAGGAGCGAAGCTTTTTTGTCGGGACTTAGTCGCATGTGCGATGAAGAGATTGATGATGAGATCTCCACAATGAGATGTGAGAATAACAACCAAATACCGTCGGGTTGAACAATCACACTGATGCGATGCCCTACGCGCAAAACGCCTCGTCGGGTTTTGCGCTACTCATTACCGTGCTTTTAAATCGGGACTGGTGACGTATTATCGGAAAATATCCCATTTTCCCTGGATGCTGGGAGAAGAAACTCACATTCGTCCAAAAAAGGGGCGGTTTATCCCTCCCGGTTACGCGCACGGTACCGGATCCCGGGGATCTCCCGTTCATTGAAGTTGCCCTCCATACTAACGTACCAATCGTAACCGGAAACACAAAGCACTTCAGGGAATCCGGGGCAATGCTGATGACTCCTGCTGAATTCATCCAGAAACATTCTCGATACTGATTTTTCGGTCCTTTGATTAGAGACGCTCACACAGCGAATAATGCTTATTCTTATTAATATTTATTTACAATAGTTGTAATATTTTTGTTTGAATGACTTAAAAATAAAAATTATGACATAGTACTTTTTATCATAAAAATTTCAACAGAATAATGCGAATAGCCACTCGGTTATCGTACAAAAAGACCGGGTTCAGAACAGTTTGGACACTCACTGAACCCGAATCTACCCGTAGGCAGGAGATAATTATCTTCATTCGTCATGAAGATTTGCTCTGTGCCTTGTGAGAGATTTGTATTAAAAACAAGGAGAGTAAAAAATGCGACTTAGGAAAATTTGTATCGTTCTGCTGGCACTATTGCTGGCAGCGATGGCGACAGTCCCGATAGTGAGTGCTGCTGATCATCATATGTATTCTGTAGATTGGAGCAATGTTGCACCTACGGAACCAATTGCTGAAAAAGATTTGTTAACAATCATCATGCCCCAAAAGGACTCGTTGCCAAAGCAGGAGGGAACTGATAAAAAATTTATAAAATTACCAGCTGACATTTCTCAGAAAAAGGCAGATTCAGCAGATCAGAAAACCAACTATATTCTTCAAGGCAATGTTGCTGATTCTGAACCTATCTTAGTCATCCGTTTGCCAAAAAAAATGTTTGAAATTTTCAGTCTGGAAAGCAAAGATGGCAACGTACTTCTTCCAGAAGAATTTTATTCAACATACCCAAACATGGTAGAATTTGAGCGAACCCTTAAAGATTCAAAAGACGCGATTAAGGTGAGATATAAAGGGAATTATACCCAGTCAACACCTACGGTAATCGATTTGGGGGGTTCAAGTACACGTGCACCCTTCTCACGATACCAGAGATGGTCGATATTCTCGTCAGATCCCTCCGGCTATTCTACAACGTTTATTTCTGGGAAAATTCGGCCTTCAACATATTCAGTGACTGGATCGGGCACAATCACTTGCCAGGAACGCGAACTTCACATGAATCGTTATGATGGCGATAACGATGGCATCGATGTTATTGAGATTAATGTTGGTGGAAATACTCCAGGTTATCCAACAGGATCTTCGAGTAATCTGAATCTCTACCCGGTTATTTATAATGGGGATAAAAGCGGGAATCCCATCTATCTTGGATACGTTCCGGTTTCCACATCCACATTGCCCCACAATTATAACTATTATGTTCAACTCGCTCCTTCGACCGATTCAACAACGTATTATATCTATATTCAGGATACCGCATCACAAGAATGGTTAGGAGACTATTCTTATACGGATGATATGAATCCCAGCCAATACATTAGAGATCTGCGTGTTTCTGCGGAGTTGACAACCTATAATACAGCAAGCACGTTTGATATCAGGGTAAATCCAATCATCGACGAATGGATCCGGGTATCACAGAACTCAGACTGGCATTCTCCGTCATATGCATTTAATAGTCCCGAGCAGATAAAAGAGAATCACCCCGGGCAAATGCAATATGTTAGTACTGGGGGGGTGTTCGCAGGAAGTGGGGAGCTGATCACAGCTTCATTCATTCAGGGCACGACTCCATAGATATCAGAGAGTGACGAAAATTACCAAATTATTTTTATTTTTATCATCGGCGCTTCTCATCATGATAACAGTATCCATAATTATTCTACAACCCTTTCCAAATGGTTTCAAGTTTTTACCTTCTGCTGTAAATGAGTCTGGGGAATTGCAAATCGATAATCGATCCTTGGATATTGAAAAAAAATTCCAAAAACAGGTTACCATCGTCTCAGTTTCTCAAAAATCTGAAAGGGGAGAAATCATCCTATACGGAGTGACTGACCTTCCGGAAGGTTCTGCAATCCGATATGAAATCATTTCTGCCAGGATAAATGACCGAAAAAAGGGTTCTGGAGACATAGATATGATTACCGGAGTAACTCTGGCACAAAAAAAAGGTAGTATAATTTTCTGGTCTGGGGCGATCAACTGCACTTCTTGGTATGGAGGGAAATATTTCATCACTGCATTTCCGGAAAAAAACGATACCCGATATGGAGATAGCAAGGAATTCTACCTTCCACTTAATGAAACGATCTCTCGTGGTGCCGGAAATGATGCCGGAGATGGTGAGATCATCCTCAACGAACTCTTGCCTTCTCAAGTATCCACCATTTCCGGGACAAAATCCTATCCAACAACCCCGGCCCGACAACAGATTTGAGAGAATTGTTGTACTCAGGAAGTCCGGACGGTAAATCAGAATTACATCACTATTGACGACACATGGTCAAGTGCAACCTATCCCCTTAACGAAAACCGTCTTCTTGCAAACAATAACTGGGATCAAGCAATGTCAGATTGGGTAAGAACCTAAAAATCTCATTTTTTTTGGACACTAAAAATGAGACAATACCAGAAAATCATCGCAATCGCTTCATTCACAATAGATTGTATATTTCTTGGATATTACTTTCATTTTGATTGATCGGCCCTGGTCTTCCAGATTCTGTCAATGGCTGATATTTCCCTCAACCAAACGGTTATGATAATAATGGAACCCGGATATTCATTGAGTCGGATACGGAACACTATGGAATGACAGGCCCCATCAGCCCCATCTATTCTCCACTGTTCCCGACCCTCTCACCTGATTGTATTCAGGCACGCTATGATCGATTCTACCCCAATAATTCGAAGATGGATAGACAATTATCGTGATGAGTTGGTACTTCAACAATACAGGTGACTTTGCGGATGCTGAACAGGATCTATCTAATTATCTGAAAAAAACAGGGAATACATCTGATGCTCAACTGAATTTTAATGAGGGGGTTCAACGACTATCACAAGGTTCATCAGAGTCAGAACCATTCAGGTTCACATTAGTTCCAGTTACCCAATAGAGGAGCAATGAGACATCCGGGTATTTTATATTGTATAAACGACCCCTGCTACAGGACAGGCAGGATTATATCATCATGTACTATGGAGTTCTATACGATTCTGATATCCATACCCATACTCCGTTTCTCACGACGCTCATGGTGCAGGGTGGCTTTCCCCAGGATCCGGCTGCAATTTCACGATTATTGGAAAAATCACGAATAGAATAATTAATACTGATTCGGCCGGGCCCCGGCAATATTTCTTGAGGCCGTTCACTTTATTGAACAGGCAACCTGCGGGCACCGAGAACCATATTACCCCGCCCGGCCAACCATTGCATACGAATGACCGCAAACAAGATCCTTCTCCTCGTTCTTGACGGGATCTCCGACCGCCCCAACCCGGCGCTGGGGGGCAAGACCCCGCTCTCAGCAGCAAAGAAACCTGTCCTTGACAAACTTGCAGCCGAAGGGATCTGCGGGATCATGGATACGATCGCTCCTGGCGTCCGGCCCGGTTCCGACACCGCCCACCTCGCCCTGCTCGGCTACGACCCCTACAAGTACTACACCGGCCGCGGCCCGCTGGAATGCGTGGGCACCGGCATCACGATGAAGGCCGGCATGATCGGGTTCCGGTGCAACTACGCCACCCTTGACCCGCAGGGAAAGGTCATGGACCGGCGTGCCGGAAGGATCCATGACACGGAAGCGCTCAGCAAAGCCATCCAGGACGGCGTGGACCTCTCGAAGTTTGGCGTGAAATTCATCTTCCGTTCCGGTGCAGGTCACCGGGCCGCCCTTGCACTCGAAGGCGAGGGGCTCTCCCACTGTGTCTCATCCAATGATCCCAAGAAAGAAGGCGTTGCCCCCCTCACGGTGAGCGCGATCCGGAAAGGAGAGAAAGAGGACAAGACGGCCGCGGTCTGCAATGAATTTGTGAAACAGTCGACAAAGATCCTCTTTGAACACAAGGTCACAAGGTCAACAAAGACCGGCTTGCTGCAGGGCAGAACCCGGCCAATGTTGTCCTGATGCGGGGCGCCGGGGAGATGGGTGACTTTGAACCCTTCAATAAAAAATACGGCCTCAACGGGTCAGTCATCTCGGCAGCAAGCCTCATTACCGGGATTGGAAAAGCCGTCGGCCTCCCCCACGTTGAAGTTCCCGGCATCACCGGCTCGCAGAACAGCAATATCCAGGGCAAGATCGATGCCTGCATGAACGAGCTGAAGACCCGGGACTTTGTGCTGATGAACATCAAGGGCGCTGACGAGTCCGGCCATGACGGCCTTGCCGAGCAGAAGAAAGCCTTCATCGAGAAAGTTGACCCGCTCCTGGAACCCCTGCTGGGCTTAAAGGACACAATCATCATCGTCACCGGCGACCACTCCACGCCCTGCACCATCAAGGACCACTCCGCAGACCCGGTGCCGGTCCTCATCCGGGGCGACGGGGTGCGGATGGATGATGTGGTACGGTACGATGAATTCAGTTGTGCAAAGGGAGGGCTCTGCCGGATCAACGGCACCGCACTCCTCCCGATCGCGCTCGATCTCATCAACAAATCGCACAAATTCGGAGCCTGAGGCATGGCAGGGGTCTGATGAAGGAACGAACTGTCAGGGACTGGCACCGGCACTGCCTCCTGCCCGATGGCACGGAACTGCAGGAGCACAGTATCAAGACCGACCGGAACATCGTGATCGGTGAATTCTGCCAGATCGATTACGGGCTGCGGGGCGCTGACGTGTACGTGGGCGAGTCCTCGAAGATCCGGGAATATGTCTGGGCAAACGGCGATGCACGGATCGGGAACTGGTGCGAGATCGGAAACGACGTGATCGCAAAAGAGGATGCCTACATCGGCGAAGGTGTGAAGATCAACGGGAAACTCCAGGTTGCCGGAGCCCTTGATATCGGTGAGAAGGTCGAGATCAAGGGAGGTTTTGAGGCAAAAGGCGCTATCGCGATCCGCAACCCGATGCCGGTCTTCATGTTCATCATCATCTACTTAATGACCCTCCTCCACATCGAGAGCGAGAAGGAGCTCGACCGGATCATTGACGATCTCTTCAGCGAGGATGACGGCAAGCCGGAGATCCAGCTCATGATCCCGGCCCGCTCGAAACTGAACATGAAGCTCTTCGCGGTCCCTTCAACCATGAAGATCGGGAAGGGCTGCCGGCTGCACGGCAACATCCGCGCAGGGTCCATCGAGGTCCAGGAAAACACGGTCGTCTTCGGCAGCCTCCGGGCAAAGAACCAGATCCGGGTCGTGAGCGGCGTGACCATTCACGGCAATGTCGAGAGCGGCACCACGGTCTATGTCAGGAAAGGCGCCCATATCCTGGGCGACGTGAAAGCCAAATCGATCGTGTTGCATGAAGATGCGAAGATCGACGGCACCATTGAGGCTCCCCACGGCCTCCGGATTGAGCGGGGGGACAAGCCATGAAGGCAGCAGAGATCCTCGGGGTGGAGGAGATCATCTTTGTCGAGCCCCAGTTCTCCATGCTCCCCGACCCGGTGTACAATACCACCCTTGCCCTGACACCCGCGGACGAAGGCAGGCTGCTTTTAGACGAGAACGAAGACCCGATCGCCCTTGCCTTCAACAACGGCAACGGCTGGATCACCGGCTCATTCCTCTGCCGCAACCCATCCTCCACGCTCATCGAGAAGTTCGAGAACGTGAGCGGGGAGATCTACCAGGAAGACCGGGCAGTCTGGGCTGCTGCGGTAAGGGAATACTTCAGCCTCGAGCTGCAGCGGGAAGTCCCGCCGGCGCTTGAAGACCTCAACCCCAAACGGCGGGATATCCTTCGGTCGCTTATCGCGGGTTTCTGGAACCAGGGGAACAGGGAGACCTGCATCGACTGCTGCTGCGGCTCGGGTGTCGGATCGCAGGTCCTGCGGGACCTCGGGTTTGTCCCGCTCTCGTATGATAATGACGGGGCACTGCTCTCGCTCGGCCTTTCCACCGGCCGGCTTCTTCCGGAAGAGACGATGTGGCTCGATGCCACGAAGACCTCACACTATATTGAGCCCGTGCCCAAGGGAATCGGGATCATGATGGGTGAGATCAACACATTCTCGGAGGACATGTGGCACCTGATCGTCAGCGAGCTCCTGGCGGTCACAAAAGAGACCCTGATCACGGTCGGGACAGAACCCGAAGCAAAGATCATCAGGTCATGGGGTGAAGAACTGGGCCGGAAGATCGAGATCCAGGAGAACCCAAAAGACCCGATCTATGATATCTGGGTGTGCCGGGCGATCCCGGAATAATCATCTGTTTTTGCACAACGGCTCTTTCAGGCTCCCTGGCAACCCTGCTGGTGAAAAACACGCCAACAGGATTCCCTAAAAACAAAAAAAAGGACTGGTATTGTCTACGGACGTTACTCCGCCGGCACCCTGACACGCCTGAGCTGCTCGCTCACCGAAACGCTGGACTTTGAGGTGGTCCCGAGTTTCGGGGTGCAGGACCGGATGCCCCGGGCCCGGGCGAACATGATGTCCGGGTTGAGGTTG
The DNA here is from genome assembly GCA_012798365.1 of Methanomicrobiales archaeon. Classification (GTDB taxonomy): domain Archaea; phylum Halobacteriota; class Methanomicrobia; order Methanomicrobiales; family Methanospirillaceae; genus Methanoregula. Next base: position 14,487 of record JAAZNH010000035.1, read on the forward strand.
TCCGATTTCAGGGACCGCGTCAGGTTATCCAGATCTTTCCGGACAGCGAGTTCCTGGTCCTCCGGTGCTTCCATGACCATTATTGGAGCGTTTATTGCTAAAAAGATTGCGCTATCGGGAACTTAAATATATTATTCCTAAATTCAAAATAGAGGTTATTTCAGCCATATTTGAATGGATTTTTCCAAAATCGCAAAAGATACTTGCGGGAATTGCGGAATGCCCCGGTTTTCTTTTACCGTTTCCGCTTTTTCCCCTGCATCGGGCCCCGGCCTTTTTCCGGCTCTTTCAGGCTCTCTCCCGGCTTACTGCCCCGGTCCCGGCGATCCGTCTTCTTCTCCTTGTGCACGTCCTCGCTTTCCAGCTCTGCAATGATATCATGCGGCTCTTTCATCACCTTTGTCAGCCGGATGATCTCAAGCAGCCGCTCCATGCCGATGAAGTGTTCGGCCATCACCTTTGCAAGCGGGCTCATGACAAGGATAGTGCCTTTCTTCTCCACCAGGCGGTGGGCGATGAGGTCGGGAAGCACCGGCTCCATGCTGCCGACCATCATCCCGTTGATCTTCAGAACACCGGCCTCATCACCATCGCAGGCAACGGCGTTTGCCACGAACTCCTCGGAGCTCTTCTCGAAGTCATGAACCGGAGCCACTTCCTCCATCTCCCCTTTGAGGAGTTTTATCGCAATCTCTTCTTCTGTCCCTGGGTTCTCCCGCGAGTAACTTCCACCGGGCTCGGCAAGGATCACCACCCTGCCAAGGTCATGGAAGTCCGGCCGGCCGGCCCGGCCGGCCATCTGGTTGAACTCCTGCACGGAAAGCCAGTCCCTGCCCATGGCAAGGGCGTCGAAGATAACCTGTGATGCCGGGAAATCCACGCCGGCCCCGAGCGCAGCCGTGGTGACAACGGCCATCAGTTTGCCATTCTCGAACCGGGTCTCCACGTCCCGACGCTCAACAGATGTAAGCCCGGCATGGTATGCAGCTGCCCGCTGGCCGAGTGCTTCCGCGATCGTGTGGCACCGGGACCGTGCATTCGTGAAGATGATAGTCTGGCCCCGGTACCCTTTCGTGGAGGTCCGCTTGTACTCCTCGGTGGTCAGCTGCTTGATTGTCGGGATCTTCTGTTTGCGCTCCGTGAAGATCAGGAAGCGTTCCAGCCCCACGGGGCGTTCGGCGTACTGCACGAGGGTGCAGTTGAGCTTCTTGGCAAGCACCTTGGGAGACCCGATCGTTGCCGAGAGGTAGAGGAACTGGGCCTGCGGGCACAGGAACTTTAACCGCGCAATCATCCCGTCGAGCCGGTGGCCGCGGTCCTTGTCCTCGAGCATCTGGACTTCATCGATCACAACGGTGGCGATGTTTTTCATCTTCTCGCCGCGCCGGATCATGTTGTCAACCCCTTCGTAGGTACCGACGATGATGGGGGCGTGCGGGCTGCGCTCGGCAACCTTCCGGGTCTCGGGCAGGTTAAGGCGGCTGACACCCGTAAGAAGGCCCGTCTTTGCAAACTTGCCGTACCGCTGCGTAAACCGTTCGTACTTCTGGTTCGCCAGGGCAACGAGCGGAACAAGGAAGAGCGTCCGCCCCCGGCCCTCAAGATAGTTCTTCATCCCGGCCATCTCGCCGATGAAGGTCTTACCGCTGGCGGTTGCCGCAACCACGAGCAGGTCCTTTCCCCGGAGCAGCCCGGCATCGTAGGCCAGCTGCTGGGCCGGCATGAGCCGGTCAACGCCGCTTGCATCCACAAACTGGCGCGGGAGCGGCAGCTCGCTTAAGGAGGCGGTATTCATCACCGGGTGGGCCTCAAGCTTATCAAAAAGGGCGGCTTCCATCGTCATCTTTTCAGGAAGCATCATCGCAAGGACCCGGTCCAGGTTCCGGAACTGGAGGAGGAGGTTCTCGAGGTGCGCAATGCCGTCCCGCCCGAGCCGGCCGATATGCGCAACCTCGCGCCGGAGCTCGCGCCTGCCGCATTCAAGGCAGATCCGCTCGCCCTTGCCAAAGATTACCGTATTCTCTTCCGTCAGGGGCGTGACCTTTTCATCAAGGAGGCACATCCGGCAGGCCCGTATGGTCCCGAACCGGACCTGGAAATCGGCAAGGCAGGTCTCGAACGGCTGGTCCCGGTACACCATCAGCACCTCGGACTCCCGCAGGTTCTGGATGAACTCTTTTGAGGGGGTGTGCCGGTACTCCTTCTTGGTCCCCCATTTCACCCGGTATTTCGTGGGCCGGGGACCGCGGGGCGTATCCATCAGCTCGACATACCCGGACCCGCGGGTATTCCTGCCGTCATAATAGATGATCTTGTAATTTCCCGTCTTCTGGGGCTGGATAACGATCTTCATGAGATCAGGTCATGGATGACGTACGTGAGGTGTACGCTCTCAAGACGTTTTAAGAAATCCGTGAATTCCTCGTCAACGATCACGATGGCGCAGTCAATCCCGTGGAACGCTGCCTCGATCACGCCTTCGCGTGCACCAAAGAACATGTCAGGTTCCCGGCCCGCGTGCTTGAGGGCAATATACGCCTCAAGCCCGACTGCGGCAACCATCCCGGATGTGCCGATCACTTCAAGGAGCTCCTTTTTGCGGACGCGGCGGGAACCCCCGCCCTGGATCCGGGGCACCTTGCAGACATGGACCTTGCCTTCCTTGTGTTCAATGATCCCGTTGAGCCGGGCGATCCCGACATCTTCGCCGGCTTTGGCATCGGCAATAACCGAGCCCGTGGCGGCCAGCGGTTTTTTACCGGCATACAAAAAGCCGTCTTTCATGTACACGCCGACTTCGTCGCCGGCTCTCAGGTTCTCGGCGGCAAGGGCCGTCCAGACCGAGACCTGCTGGATGATGTCGCGCCGGATATGCCGGGCATAGGATTCAAGCGACTCGGCATTCTCGAGCACCCACTCGATACCGGCCTTGGTCACTTCGTAGTTGCCCCGACCGCTTGCAGAGACCATACCCTCTTCAACAAGTTCCCGGATATATTCGGAGATCGCCTGCGGTGTAACCCCGAGCTTCTCGGCAATCTCCTGCTGCCGGACTGCCGGCTGGTGCTCGGCAATCTCGACTAAAATCTGGAGGCGTGAGACCTCGCGCTTGCTGCGCAGAATGGAGTAGAGGGGATCCTTAACGCCCTGTGTCAAGCAGCACCAGTCCCTGCCCCTTCACGTCCATGTGAGGGATTCTCTTGGCCAGACCCTTGACGAAGACAGGGCTGACACCAAATTTCCGCGACAGGTCGTTGATGGAACTGTTGCCTTTGGACAACTCCCCCTCGATGTTCTCCACTACTTCGCGGAGGTTCTCGTCATTGGAGAGCGAGAGGTACAGGATGTCGGAAAGGTCGGAGAGGTTGCACTGGAAGTTGGCACGGAACTTGTTGTACGTTGCCCGGAACTCCTTCTCCGGCTTCTTGCCCGGCTTTGGCATGCGCCACTGTTCCTCGACAAGGTTTCCTTTCTTTAAGACCTGGAGGCAGACCGGCACGCAGTCGTCCTGCACATGCCCCTGTATCTCCTCTTCCGTCATCCAGGATTTATTCAAAAGCTCATAGACCTTCTTGAAGGCGGGATCGTTGAATGTCATCAGCAGAGGAACCAGCTCTACTGGATCGTTGACTATGCGAATGTGGCCCGGCACGGTAAAAACCCTATACATATATCCCCGCGAGTATCAATAAATTTTTGCGGCGACCATCATGGAAAAACAGGTACGGATCTCGGTCAGGGGCATTGTGCAGGGTGTCGGGTTCCGCCCGTTTGTGTATGCCCGGGCATGCGCCCGTTCCCTTGCCGGTTCGGTCAGGAACCTGGGCAGCGAAGTGGAGATCCTCTGCCGCGGGGAGCAGGTTGATGCGTTTATTGCCGACATCACCCGCGGCCCCCCGCTTGCGCGGATCGATTCGGTC
>JAAZNH010000306.1 GCA_012798365.1 Methanomicrobiales archaeon
TCCACCCGGGATTATAAAGGATTGTGCCGGGACAGGCCGGAAACAACCGGAAGCCCGGAAGATCGCAGGTATTATCTTCATTGGATGAGATGTGAATTCATGTTCCGGCTAACCTCCTTCCGGCTCGTGTTTTTGATCTTTTTTGTCTTTTTAATCACGGCCGGCTGCACTTCAGAACCCCCGATACAGCAACCCACCGTCTCGGTCAGCGACATCTCGCTTACCGATGTCTCGTTAAAGGCCCTGACCGTCAATACTACGGTCAATGTTAATAACCCCAACCCCATCGGCGGCCACCTGAACAGGGTGGTCTTCGATGTCTGGTACCTTGCTGACGGGACCCCCGTCTATCTCGGGCATGGCGAGCAGACCAATATCGATATCCGGGAAAACGGCAACACCAGCGTCACCATCCCGGTCACGATCAGCAACATGCAGGCCCTGTACGCCCTTGGCTCCCTCTCGCAGAAGGGATCGATTGTCCTGATGGTCAACGGCTCTGCGTTTGTTGACGTGAAAGTGACCTCATGGGAAATGAAGTTTGTCGAGAAGCGGGAGTTTGCCGCAAGCGAGTTTGAGCAATATATCCCGGTATCGCTGATCTCAAAGGTCAATGTCACCGAAGGGATCGAGACGGCAAAGAGCATCTGGTCGCAGATCTCGGGATGATCCCGGACCATTTTTTTTGATCCGGCCTGAACCCGTCCGGCCTTTTTCATCAAAAGGTGCCTGAAAGGCTCCACCTATCATCCCTGTTTTTTTAGCATCCCTTTTTAGGATTCGCGTCTACCTGTACTGCAAGGATTGTGCCCCACTTATGACCCACCGCCCGTTCTTCTCAATCGCCCCCGTCCGGCCCCTGTATCCGGAACCGGAACCCGGTGCCTGTTCAGCGCAGCGCTTTCTTGTGGTGAGGGGCAACAACGTGCTCCTTGTCCCCGGCACCCCCGCACCGGCCGTGGTACTGGAAAAGAACCTCCCGGCCGGTTCCGTGACCGGGCCCGACCAGTATCTTGGCAGGCAGGAGGGCACCTGCTATTATGCAAGCGAAGCTGCCCCGGATGCCGAGCTGCCGGAGGGTGCGGTATTCGTCAGCCCGCGGGAACTCTTCGGCCGCATTCCCGATCCTGATGTTGCCCTCGCTGCCTACGCGACACGGATGATCGATTACGACCGGTCGACCCGGTTTTGCGGGCGGTGCGGGGCAAAGACCCGGCCGCTCCGGACGGAACGGGCCCGGCTCTGCACGGACTGCAACCGTATCGTATACCCCCGCATCTCGCCTGCAATTATCGTCCTCATCAAAAAAGGTGACGAAGTCCTGCTTGCAAGCTCCCCCCGGTTTCCCAAGGACCTTCACAGCGTGCTTGCCGGTTTTGTCGAACCCGGCGAGAATCTTGAGGAGACCGTCCATCGCGAAGTGCGCGAGGAAGTCGGAATAGAAATTACCAATATCCGGTATTTCGGCAGCGAACCCTGGCCGTTTCCGGACTCGCTGATGATTGGTTTTGTCGCCGATTATGCCGGTGGTGAAATCCACGTTGACCCTGGCGAGATCCGGTCCGCCGGCTGGTTCTCCCGCGACAACCTTCCCCTTCTCCCGACCGGCATGAGCATCTCCCGTGCCCTCATTGACGCGTGGCTGCGGCATGAGATCTGATCCTGTTTTTTTTACGCGTCTTCGCCCTCCCCGTCCCGCTCCTCGAATAATTTTATATCCTGCAACACCTATCTGTCATAAAACCGGTGCCCTCTTGACCTTTCCCTTCACCATGAACGAATCCCCGGGCGTGGGAACTACCGGCGAGGTCCCTGATACTCCGGTCCCGATGCCCCGGGTCCAGGTTGTCGAGGACGAATTCATCATCGCCGCCGATCTCAAGCGCCGGCTCCAGAAGGCCGGGTATACCGTTGTCGGGGTTGTAGATACCGCGGAGGACGCCATCGCCCTTGCCGGAAAGGAGCGGCCGGATGTCATTCTCATGGATATCTCTCTCAAGGGTGACCATACCGGCATCCATGCATCGCAGGTGATCCGGGAGACCTACAACA
>JAAZNH010000307.1 GCA_012798365.1 Methanomicrobiales archaeon
CCCCTGATAAAAGCGATCCTCTGTGATGATCCACGGATTTTCCGGTTCCTGCTGGAGCGCGGTGCGGATGTCAATCTTTCCACGATAAACGGGTATAGTCCCCTTACCTTTGCCTGCCTCCAGAATAATTTCGAATATGTGAGAAATATCCTTGCCTATCCCGTCGATATCTCCCGCAAAACCGAGGAGGGCTGGACCCCCCTCCTGGTTGCGTCCACCAACTCCTCGGTCTTCTATGACAACATGGATCACGAGTTTTTCAAAAAACTCATCGAAATTGTGTACAAATACTCCAAGTACCACCCGGATTATAATCCTGTCAGGATCGTTTCGCTCCTCCTGAAATCCGGGGCCGATCCCAACGAATCCAACATGTTTGGCACAACCCCGCTGATGGCGGCTGCAAGCATGGCAAATTACGAGATCGTGCAGGAGCTCCTGAACCACCGGTCGGCAATTGACCTGAGGGACACGGAAGGAAAAACCGCCCTTACGTATGCAGTTATCTCGACGATCGAAGAACTGATCGACAGTCTCATCCACCTGCGCCTGGTGAGTTCCACGGTCAAACTCACCGATTTCCTGACGCCGGCTATGCTGGCCCGGCTCAAACCCCAGTTTGAGCCCCAGAAGGAGCTGTGTGTCAGCTGCCTTCTCACAAGCGGGGCAGATATCAGGATAAAGGATAAGAAGGGAATCTCCATCCTCACCCATGCAGCCCGGACCGGAAACCTTGCTGTGGTTAAAAATCTCGTGGATCATAATGCTGATGTGCATGACAAATCCCCCCGGGGGATCACGGCGCTGTATGCGGCTGCGATCAATGGCCACACTGACATCGCGGAATATCTCATCAACCAGGGCGCTGAAATTGATGTGCGGCTGAATGATGGCGAAACCCCGCTGATGGCTGCAGTCTGGAACGGCCAGGTCGATATGGTTGAACTGCTCATAAAAAGGGGTGCGAATGTGCATGCCCGGAAAGTCACCCCCTACAAACCTTCCGGTGAATCGAGTCTTGTCTGGGCAGTCCACCGGCACCGCAACGAGAAGAGCGAAAACTACGATATTATCTTCCAGATGCTGGCTGATGCCGGAGCTGAATAATCCTGACCGTGCTGGTTTTCCGGCCTGGCCGGAGTTTTTTCCTCGTTTATGGCGGTGTGATCTGAATCATGGGAAAACCGGATGCAGCAATCCCACAGCGCCATTCCTTTTCACGGTACCTCCTGCTCTGCATGATGGTGCTTGTCCTCTGCGTTGTCGGTTTTCTGACCGTCAATGATTACCTCTACACCAAGCAGAATTTTAATCATGAGGAGTACCTGCTCCAGGTCCAGACCGAGCAGAATATCGAACAGGCCATCCGTCTCAAGGATGCGATCTGGAATACCTATGATTCCAGCCTGAACGACCTGATGCGCCAGGGACTTGTCCAGGTCGCAGCCGAGTATGAACATGCCGGCCGGGATCCTGCCCGGATGGACCTCGTCCAGTTAAAGAAGCAGATTGGGGAAGATTTTGATATCTACATCATCGATGAAAATGGTGTTATCGTGTATACCACGTACGCCCCCGAGCTTGGCATGGATTTTACGACAATCCCCTCCTTTTACCGGTACCTTTCCAAAATACGCAATGCGGAAGGCTTTTATCCGGACCGGATTGTGAATGAGCTCAAAGGCGAGGGGAAGTTCCGGAAGTACGCATACCAGCCCACACCGGATCACCGGTATATTCTCGAACTTGGTCTCATCGGCCAGTCATTTGAGAATGTGAATGAAAAGGTGGAAGTGAATGATAATATCGATTCGATAATCGCGGTTAATCCCTATGTTGAACGATACCGGGTTTTCAACTCGCTGGGGCGGCTGAGTGAAGATAACAGCCTGCCGGAACCCGCCGTACAGGAACACCTGAAAAAGGTGAGCCAGACCCGGTCAAATCTCGAGGTTGTGGATGCAGACAAGGGGATAACCACGCGGTACCTGTTCCTTGACCTGGTCGACGAAACCTATGGCTCCGACCCGAGCCGGATCATCGAAATCACCTACAGCCAGAAACTGATCCAGGAAAGCCTCAACGCCCTGCTGCTCTTCCACCTGGTAACCGGAGCCGCAGCTATCATTTTCGGGTGCATAATCGCGTTCTTCCTGTCGCGGTGGATCAACCGCCCGGTCCAGGAGATAGTATCCGATATCGAGATCATCTCTAAGGGCAATCTTGAGCACCGGATCCGTCCCACGGAGAACCGTGAATTTGCGATCCTTGAGACCAGTATCAATTCGATGGTGGACTCCCTCCGGCAGGGTGTCCAGCAGATGAAGGATGAGGAGATCTTCAAAAAGGAGATGATCGATCAGCTGCCCGTCGGTGTCTTCCTCAAACGGGTGGACAATGGCCGGTATATTTTCTGGAACAAGACAAACGAGATACTCTTCCACATGCGGGCTGCTGATATTGTCGGGAAAACCGATCGCGAGATATTCCCCCCCGGTATTGTGGCAGCCATTGAAAAAGAAGACTCCCGTATCATCAGTAATCCCCATGAAGTGATCAGCAAAATCGAGGATTTCCGGTCCCCGGGCGGGGGTGTCCTTCACTCCCTGACCGTCCCGATTCTTGACTCAACCGGGAAACTGCAGTACATTCTTGGTATCTGCCAGGATGTCAGCCACGAGAATATCAACCTGAAGATGGACCTGCTCTTCAGCCTTACCCGCCACGATATCCTGGATAACCTGTCGGTAATTATGAATCACCTGGAGAGGGCCCAGCTGATCAAGAGCCATGAGGCGATGGATACGTTCTTTGAAAAGACGCTGGGATCCGTTTCATCAATCCGGAACCAGATATCGTCCATGCGGGCGCTCCAGGACCGGGGTCTCGTAACGCCGGCCTGGCAATCGGTCGAGAGAGCGATTGATGATGCACGTTCGCTCCTTTCCGGGCCCCCCCCCGATATCCAGATGGAAGTGGAAGGAATTGAGATCAATGCAGATCCGCTTCTTCCCCGAATCTTCTCCATACTCCTTGAGAACTCCCTTAAGTCCGGGAGCAGGCCCGCCTCTTTCATCCGGGTATCCGCGCGTGAAAGCGGGGGGATCCTGCATATCATCTACCAGGATGACAGCATGGGTATTCCTGAAGATGAGAAGGAATCCATTTTCGGTTCTGCCTACGATGGGAACTCGGTGCGCGGGCTCTTCCTGATACGCGAGCTTCTCGCGTTTACCGGTATCAATATCCGCGAGATCGGCGTTTACGGGAAAGGAACCATTTTTGACATTCATGTTCCGGCAGGTAAGTTCCGGAGAAAAACCCGGTAATTGTTCGGTTTTGGGTAATCCATGAATCGCTAAAAGCCCGAATGTGTTTCCTTCTCCGCACGAAAGGAAGTTTTTTTGTCTGATTCTCCCGCCGCGCCGCTCCTGTACGGCCGGAGGGCTGCTGAAATTGTTCCCCCTAAGCCGGAAGATTTGTGGATCCCCTCCATTGGAGAATCCCCGTGACAGGGAGAAGCCGGAACCGTGCGGGATTGCCATGCAGGATCCGGCAATGCAGTAAAAAAACCCTGGTTGTTATCTGGCTAAAAACCGTCGTCAGGGCCGGGTTTTCCCTGCCCCTCCCTGAGATAAACACTCTAATAGTCGCTGATACTAACATACTGTAAACATGCAAGATGTTGTCGAGGCCGCCCGCCTGCTTGATATCCTCGGGAACCGGAACCGCAGGCGGATTATTGAACTCCTGCGCCAGAAGCCCTGTTTTGTGACGGAGATATCCGACACCCTGATGCTCTCGCCAAAAGCAGTCATCGACCATCTCCAGATGATGGAGCGCGAAACCATCCTCTCATGCCAGATGGATGAGCGGCGGCGAAAATACTACTACCTTGCCCACGATATCCTCATTGATGTGAGCCTTAAGGAGATCCGGACGATCAGTGCCGTGACTCCGGACGATGATGAAGAGAACGAACGGCTGAAACGCTCGGTTGCCATGCTTGGCAGGATGATTAAAGCGCATGATGCCATCCTCACTAACCTTGAACAGATCAACCATGATATCGATATCAAGATCCATGACCTTGCCCAGAACCATAAGGATTTATTCAGAAGCGATCGAGAGATTACCATACTAATCGCATTGTCTCACGAGTCCCTGACCCTGCCCGAACTGGCTGAAGTGACCGACATCCCCCCGGATGGTCTGACGGATATCCTGAAACGGTTCGAGCGCAGGGGGCTTGTGAAACGGGAAAAAGAACGGTTTACGCTCAGAGGTGTCCATGCAGAATAACCCGAATGGTCCCTACGATGATGTGTTCAATAATCTGGCAAAGATTGTTGAGGATATTGTGAAGAATATGCCCGAGAGCCAGCAGGCCCGGGTGATCGGGTATACGATCATCACCCGCCATACCGTGGATGGCGACCCGGAGATCTTCCACGCAGGTCCCCCGTCTGATGACGGGGAAGTTCCCTACGAGATTGTCGAGACCGATGATGAACTGTTCATCACTGCTGATCTCCCGGCGGACCCGAAGAATGCGCCCGTTGCCGAGATCGAACCCGATCAGGTCCGGATTTGTGTTGATGACCGGGTGACAACCATCATGCTCCCCCACCCTATTGACCGCATCCACAGTTACTACCGGGTCCACCGGGGGGTCATGGATATTTCCCTGCGGAAAGTAAGGATCGAATAACCCCCTTTTTTCTCACCTTGTATTGCTTTCACTGCATTCTCCCATTTTGCATCCTTTGTCTCATCACAACCCCCGGCTCCTCACCGTTTCACTCATCTGCACTATTTTCTCCATCGTTCGGCGTGGTAATTTTTTCCTTATGTCCTCTGGTTCCCTGTTTTCCCGGGAAAAGTATTGGATAATTCAGATGATGCAATAATCACGACCTGATTTAATTATTAATGTAAAAATGTAAATTGCAAAAATTTATTATGTATTTAATAAATGTACAGTTATTGACTATCAATGCGGAATCGTCCCAGTCCCCGGTGGTTGGAACCATCCTCCTGATCCTCCTCGTGGTAATCCTTGCCCTGGTAGTCCTGGCTATGATCTGGCTGCTTCCTGCGATGTATGATCCGGACTATGTTCCAACAATCTTCGAGATACAAAGCATCAAGCATACCAATGATCATGGTATGATGACCTATGAAAGTTACGTGGTTTTAAAAAATATTGGCAACCGGGCATATGATAACCGGTATCTTTGCGTGAAGACCTACCGGAACAAGGACCCCCTCCCATTCCTCATTCCCACGTTGAATGCAGACGGGCTCATCAACCCCGGCATGCACCCCCCCGGAATCGCTAGTATCGGGGGTTTTGGCACAAAGAATTTCATGTGGAATCCGGGGGCGACACTGTTTATTGACTATAACGACCGGACCTTTCACCCAAAAGATGTCATGACAATTGAAGTGTATAACCGGACGACCAACCGGATCATTTCACGGGATACGTGGCCGCACACAGAAGGCAATTCAAAAAAATGGATGGATTTGGTATTCAGTCATCGAGGCGCTTGAAAACGCCTTTCTTGCACTTGAGGATCTTGCATTCCGGGCAGCGCCACGTATCCGGCACTTTCTCCCAGGGAGTTCCGGCAGGTACACCATTTTTCGGGTCACCTTTTGCCGGATCATAGATCCAGTGGCATTCAAGACAGACCCAGCGTGCTTCCTTCTCACCAGTTGGCAATTTGTTCAGCTCCTGATTGGTTTGTATCAGTGTGGTTATTGTCCGGGGGATATGAAACCTTTTCTCGTGACATAGGCACAAACGGTCATGACCGGAGAAGCACCTGGCGGGCAACAAGCCGGGCAACCCTGAGTGGTTCGGGAATTTTTCCGTCAAGGGTAAACTGGTTGCAGAACCGGGCTGCCTCCTCCGTACTGATTCCCGCTGTGCGGATATACAGGGTAAGCCCTGTCATGAGCGTGACAGCGGTCCGTGTTCCGAGATTTTGGTATGCTGCCAGTCGTGGTTCATCTTTCGGGAAATGGTACCTGATATCGTCAAGGAGGCCATCAGATTCTTCGTAGGTAACACAGATGACGGGTATTTTTGTCTCCAGTGTGATCTGTTCAGGATCGATGATATTGAACCATGCAATCACACACCCGGAGAGCAGGATGACATTGATATCCTTCCGGTTCAGCTCCCGGTACATCCGGATGATCACTTCCGTGGCATCAGTCCCGCCAACGGTGACCGTGCCGGAGGTAAAACCGTCAATACGGAGGTCCTTTCGCATCACCACCCCGGCAAGGGCTGACATGGTCCGGCCGGAATAGCTTTCAGCAATCCCCAGCGCCCGCAGCCCCTTTTTCTGGAGGTGCATAGAAGCACTTATGACACCGGATTAAAAATACTATACCAATGAAGTTCAACAAAGATGAGGTCTGCATCTTAATCCCGACCCTGAATGAGGCCCCTACGATTGGCAATGTCGTAAAGGAGTTCAAGGCACTCGGGTACACCCATATCCTTGTTATGGACGGTAAAAGTTCCGATAATACGGTGAAATTTGCCCGTGAAGCCGGTGCAACAGTCCGCACACAGTCAGGAAAGGGCAAGGGGAACGCGATCATTGAGGCATTTGAGGTGATCGAGCAGTCCTATATCCTGATGGTGGATGGAGACGGGACCTACTCATCCAAGGACGCGGAGAAGATGCTCACACCGCTCTTCCTCGGGTTCGATCAGGTCATCGGTGACCGTCTGATGAATGCTGAAGAGGGATCCTTCTCCCGGCTCAACCTCTTTGGTAACCACATGCTCAACCTTCTCTTCAAGATCGCCCACAGCCGGGACCTGCATGATATCCTGTCCGGGTACCGTGCGTTCACCAAGCTTGCTGTCAGCCAGATGCACCTGAAAGAGAAGGGATTCGAGATCGAGACAGAGATCTCTGTCGAGGCAGTCCGGAACGGCCAGCGGGTCATGATTGTCCCGATCAAGTACCTGCGCCGCCCCGGGACAGCAACAAAACTCTCCCCCTTCCATGACGGGATCAAGATTGTCAGCACGATCTACCGGCTTGCACGGGTCAACAACCCGATGTTTTACTTCGGACTGATGGGAGTGTTCACAACCATCCTTGGCCTGCTGACAGGACTGTATGTGCTCCTTGAATGGCTCAACAATGTCGAGCACATCCCCCTGACTATCCTGACCGTGCTTCTTATTGTGGTGGGTATTGAGATCTTCATGTTCGGTATGATCAGCGACATGCTGCTGGTCTTCCACCGTGAGATCATCCGGGAGATCCAGCTGCTCCAGCCCCCGAAACCCCCGAAGTGAAATTATTATTCAAATCCTTTTTTGAAGAAAAGAACCCTGCACGAATGTTCTGCAAGGGATGTGAAGAGGTACGCTTCATCAAGGGTCTTTCCTGCTGCAAAGGTCCCGTGGCCCCGTGCAATTACCAGTTTTCCCTGTGCCAGTGCGTCAGAAACGGTGCGGGCAACCTCATCGGTCCCGGGTGCCCCGCCAACGACGGGTATTGTCGGGCAGAACATCAGTCCTTCACTGTCTTCCGGGATTATATGGTCAAGGACAAGGGATGCGGCTATTGCTACCGCAGGATGGGCGTGGACAATGGCCTGGTGCCGGGTTTTTTTGTATACTTCCCGGTGGACACGGTATTCGCTGGACGCATCGACGGGAGCCGGCCCTTCCAGCGGGACAAAAACCGGTTCATTGTTCACATCGAGGTACGTCCCGGTGCGTTTGATATAAAACCCCTCATCCACGCGAACACTCATGTTACCAAAATTTCCCCCGACAAGGTGTTCGGCAAAGAGGCGTTTACCGATACGTTCGAATTCTGCAGCGTACATGCTATACTCCCCGTTCATCTTCAACGGTGATAAAATCCCCGGTCTTGCGGGCATATCCAAAAATGTAGCAAAAGAATACCTGTGGGGGGGAAGAGCAGCCGGAAACGGCAAAAAAAGGAAGAAAATTACATGAACTGCATGCCGACATCGCGCATCTTGTTATACCGCGCGATGTTCAGGAGCAGCGGGGTTAAGGACTCTACCATGTTGGATGCAGCCAGCGGGCCGGCATCAAACGCCTGGAGTTTTGAGACCGTGTTGACAATGTCCATAACCTGCTTTTTTGCCTCGGCATCGTCACCACAGACCGGGACGGAGTAGGTGAGTTCTTCGTCAAGAGCCTTCCACTTGTTGGCTGCGATCGTGTTGAATGCGGAACAGATCCGTGCCTCCTTGGGGAGGATCCCCTTGATCATCAGTGCTGCAGAGCCTTCTGCCGGTGGGACAAACATGAAGTGATCACGCTTCTCCATCGGGTTGATCGGGCTGATGACAATCTTATCCTCAAAGCACTGGAGCCCCTCGAGTGTTGCTACCGCGTTCTTGAACGGTATTGCGAGGATCACGACATCTGCACAGGAAACTGCGTCCTGGTTTGTTGCTCCCTTGAATGAGCAGTGTGTTGTACCCCGGTTTTTCAGCGTGCTTATGCTGCATTCGCAGCTTGTCTGGGCCCTCGCTTCATCGCGCGAGCCAACAATAACATCGTACCTGGGTGCAAGGCGCATGGCGATACCTTCGCCAATGTCACCGGTTCCCCCAATAATTCCAATCTTCATTTATCCCACCAACGGTTTGAGGAGTTTTTCGAGCGTGGCTGCGTCTGTTACGCCTTCCATCTGCTGGATGATTTTACCATCCTTCTCGATGACCAGGGTAGGCACGACCCGGATCGCGAACTTTTCTGCAAGGTCCATGTGCTGGTCGACATCGATCTTTTTTATCTCGACGG
>JAAZNH010000308.1 GCA_012798365.1 Methanomicrobiales archaeon
ACACGCTCATCGCATCGATGCATTCTGAGATTATCAGGATTGAAGTGGCAGATTCCGCATACGCCCCCTGTAACCGGGAGGGCCCATTCATTTCCCTTTTTTTCTTATTAAAAACCCGTGTTTCTCCGTGGTGAGAATGATTTATCTCATCGAACGCGATAACATCATGCGCCAGAGGTGTTATCCATGGACAGAGACTCCTTAAAATTTGTTGTAACGGTCGTTGTCGCCATTCTTGCAGTGTCACTGTTGATCAATGCATTCCTTGCATCCGACCGTCATGCATTCTCGTCACCCCCGGTAAGGGTTTCGGGGTATTTTACGGCCCAGGGCGAACCAGTGCCGGGATATTATTTTGACGTATCTGCACAGGCCCCTCACAATGAGATCTTCATACCGATGGAGATAGAGTAGCTATTCTCCACAAGGACCTGCTGACGCGATGCCATCTGAACATCCTGAATGAAAACCCATCTTTTTTATACATTGTTCCGCCAGAATTACTCGTGCAGGACGCGATACTTGTGAAAAAGATCATTTCCAAACTGCTGATTTCCCTGCTGGTCTGCATGCTTGCTGCCGCAGTAATCCTTCCCGTTTCCTGGGACGGCGAGGTCACAACAACCGAAACGACAGGACTCCCCGGCCCGGTTACCAGTGAAACCACGCCCCCAACCGCTGTGCCTACCGTGGTTACCCCGCCCACAACGGAACCGACAACTGAACCGACTACGGTAATCACAACGGTTGTCACGACCATCGTCACAACAGCGATCCCGACAACCGAACCCACGGTGACCATAACCATCCCCACCGTTGAACCTACCCAGGTGGGTGGGGGGAAAGGGTACATCGACACCCACTGCAATGTTGACGGGGCCTCCGTCTATTTCGACGGGGCATATCAGTGCATGATCGCACAGGGAATCTGTACCGTTGCCGTGTCCCCCACGGGAAGCCCGGTCAGGACCGTCTCGGTCTCAAAAGCCGGATACAACTCGTGGTCCGGGCCGCTCGGGCGCATGCCGGAAGACGGCCAGCACGTGGACGTCTATGCCACGCTGAACCCGACCCCGACCCAAACCACCATCCCGCCGGTCCAGAACGGGGCCATCTATGCCCAGTCCAACCCCTCAGGAGCAGCCATCTACATGAATGGTAACTTCCAGGGATATGCACCGATAACCCTCTCAAACCTTGCCCCGGGAACCTATTCCATGAAAGCCTCCCTTGCCGGCTATACGCCGGATACCCAGCTGATTTCCGTATACTCCGGGCAGACTGCAACGTATTATCCCACCCTCCAGCAGTCACCGCCCGCGCCGCGTAGCACCGGCACAGTTACGGTCACATCAAATCCGGACCATGCCCTGATCTATGTTGACGGGGCATACCAGGGAAAGGCACCCCTCACGGTAACCCTCTATCCCGGCAGCCACACGTTCCGGCTCACGCTTCCCGGGTACAATGATTACACCTCAACCGTGTACGTCAGTGCCAACAGCAACCAGAAACTTAACGCAGTGATGGCAACTGCAGTCTTTGGAACGGTCACGATCACATCAGTCCCGGGCGCAACCGTGTACATGGACAGCAATGCACAGGGCAACATCCCGTCATCGGGTATCCTCACGCTCTATAACATTCCCGGGGGAAACCACCTCTTCAAGCTGACTGCATCCGGGTATAATGACTGGATGAACACGGTTTATGTCCAGCCCAATGTGGTCAACCCGATCAACGCCCCGCTCACACCAGTAGGATCAAAACCCGGGCCAGCCCCCGCAACGGGCGGATTCAACATCGTCTCGACACCGACCGGAGCGGAGGTGTACGTGGATAACCTGTTCAAGGGCTATACCCCGGCAACCCTGGATGGAATCGCTGCGGGAAGCCACCAGATAACGCTCAAGTATACCGGGTATGTTGACTACGCCACGACCGCATCGGTGACCGCAGGACAGGTAACCCCGCTTGCCATCAGCATGCAGCCGGCCCCCGCGCCGACACCGGAGTCCGCGCCATCACTGCCAATCCTGATCACCGGGTGTGTTGCGGTAATTGCACTCGGTATTGCCACAAGGAGGTTCAGAACATGAGCTGCTCACTTATCCAGTCAAATAAGGTTCTCATCAGTTCCCTGATCGTTATCCTGATCATCGGATCGCTGACCATGATCGCCTACACCAGCCAGAACAACGCGCTGCAGAATTCCGCAAAACTCGGGCTGAAATCCACCGCCAGTGTGATGGCAACCCAGATCTCACCCAAAGACATCGATGGGATCAAGCCCGGTGACGAGGGATCAGAACAGTACGCAGCTATCATCAATAAACTGCGTACCATGCGCAGCATGGACGATAATATTCTCAATGCCTATATCCTGAAAGTCAACCCTGACCAGACGATAACATTCCTGGTGGATGATTTAACCCTGGATGATCCGCAGGGTTCTGCAAAGATCGGTGAAGTCTCAACAGCCCCGAAAAACGATATCCTTCTCGCCCTCTCCGGCCCAACAACGTCAAAAGAGCCCTATACAACCAAATACGGCACGTTCATGACAGCCTATGCTCCCATCGATGATGCAGTACAGGGATCGACCGGGAACACGTATGCAGTCCTGGCCATTGATGTATCCGGTTCTGACTACAATAATTACACATCGAGCGGCGCCAACCTCCTCCTTCTTCTGGGTTTTGTCTCGATGGTAATCGCGGTTGGTGTAATCTTCTGTTCCGGGCGGTGCCGGAAAGACGAGGATAAGGCCTGACGCGAAAGGCAGCGAAAAACCAAAACCTCTTTTTTTTCCCCGTCCAACTAGTTGGAGATGTCTTCATTACGATCGATCCTGGTTGCAGGAATGATTCTCGTTATATTTCTCGCCTGTGCAGGATGTACGCAGCAGCAGCCCGCAGAGACCTGTTCTCCTTCGGGAAGTGGTGCAGGTTGCGTTGTGACCCCGCAGGCTTCCATGGGATCTGCGACTCCGGTCACAACCGCAATTACCGCCGTTCCCGCCGCTACGACCGCACCGTCCACGGATACATGGAAGAAGGTCCGGCTTGAGACAAACAAGGGAACTATCGTCATTGCCCTGGATCCCGATATGCCTGTTACGGCAGGGAATTTCGAAAAACTGGTATCGCAGGGATACTATGATGGCATTATCTTCCACCGGGTCATTGACGGGTTCATGATCCAGGGCGGAGATCCGACCGGCACAGGCCGCGGCGGGCCCGGCTACCGGATTGCCGATGAGTTCACCACGCATAACAGGAACAACCGGGGCACAGTTGCGATGGCAAATGCCGGCCCAGGCACCGGGGGGAGCCAGTTCTTTATCAACCTCGTTAACAACAACGGGCTTGATACCAAACACCCGGTTTTCGGCACGGTTGTCGAGGGGATGGATGTTGTCGATGCTATCGGGAAAGTCAGTACAGGTGCCGGCGCCCGACCGCTCCAGAACGTGACAATCACCCGTGCAACAATACTCTGATCTTCCTTTTTTCTCTGCCGTCCCTCTCCGCGTCACAAAACAGATGAAGGACAAAATCCAACAAGTACCTGCATATCATGACAGCACCAGCAGGAAAAATTGCAGTTCTCGAAACGAATATGGGTACAATAAAAATTGCTCTTGCCCCCGATATGCCCATCACGGCTGGCAACTTCGAGACGCTTGTACAGAAAGGATTCTATAACGGGGTTATCTTCCACCGGGTCATTGACGGGTTCATGATCCAGGGTGGCGACCCGACCGGCACCGGCCGGGGCGGTCCGGGATATGTGATCAAGGATGAGTTTTCGCCCGGAAACAAAAACGACCGCGGCACCATCTCGATGGCAAATGCCGGCCCCAACACCGGGGGGAGCCAGTTTTTCATCAACCTCGTCAACAATAACTTCCTTGACGGGAAACACCCGGTCTTTGGCAGGGTCATTGAAGGCATGGATGTTGTTGATAAGATCGGCAAAACCCAGACCGGCTACGGTGACCGGCCGGTCAAGGATGTCATTATCATCAAGGCTGAAATCAGCTGAATTTCCTCCTTTTTCTTTTCGTTTTTGCGTCCAGGGCTCCCGGATGGATTTCTGATTCCGGCCACACGGGACCTGTTCCCGAGGGCGGTCATACGACATTTCCGCACCCTTTTTACCAACGGAAAATAATTCTAGTATATGAGCAACGGTACGCCTGCTGACGCGGAAGCCCTGCAACTCGAATCCATGACGATTCCCTCTCTTGCAATCGTCTGCGAGATCCTTGCCAATGCCTTCATTATCTGGTTCCTCCTGATTGATTTCCCGATGAAATGTTCCCGGCTTGCTGCGGAAACCGGCGGGAAACAGACGTGCGGTATGGAAACAGGAGCCTACATCATTGCATTCATCAGTGCAATCCTGATCCTTGCCGGCGTTTATTATCTTGCGAAATGGAATTTCCCGCAGGCACCGCCAAACCAGTGATCCTTCCAGAAGAGAGGTACGTTAACCTGAAGAGCGGCGGCCATTCCGGGGACGGCTGCAGGGTATCCCTGACGAAGCACCGGTCTTTTGCAACCGGAAACCGTTTTTTTTTTAATTCTGTTTTTCCTTGCAGGTCAATTGCTTTTATCATCGGATCCTGTATGAATCGGATCGTCCTTTTATTTCCTAACACGATCTCAATACCCTTGAGAAAGATCACGTGTGAGTGAAAGATAAAAACCGGATAGCACGGGAAACAACAACTGCCAGGTACCCGGACAAACCGTTCAATGGTAAGCCGGAAAGAGAAAAAGGAAGGGGTGATCAGGAGTTACGCATGACTGTGCCCGTTCGGGCGCGGGGTGAGCGTTCCGGCGAACCGGAGAAGTGCATCTTTTGCCTGGCGCCGGTCTTTTGCCGAAACTACCTGGAGCTCAGAACTGCCGAACTGGCCGTTGAACTGGCCCGGATTTGCCCCGCTGCCATCGCACTTGTTGAGGAAGACCACGAACGGAACCTTTGCCTCATGCAGCGAGTCCGAAAGGTGCCGGGTGAAATCATCCATGGGGGATGTCACATCCACCAGAAGGATCGCCCCGTCCATGCCCCGCCCGATAATCTCGCGGGCAAACTCAAAACGCTCCTGGCCGGGGGTACCGTAAATATGGATATTGCACCCGTTATTCTGGATCCGGCCAAAGTCGAGTGCAACGGTAGTCGTGCCGCCGGCACAGTTCGCCTCGATATGCTTTGACAGCGGGTCCAGCGTCTTGATCAGGGTAGACTTCCCTGCGCCGAATGCTCCAAAAACAACAATTTTCAGTTTTGTCTCATCTGCCATTGATAGAAATTTGGCCGGATGGATCATTACCGTTTCGGTCGGTTTATTCTAGAGAATTACGACGGGAACAAAGATAAAAAAAAGGCTATTGGGGGGTTTTCTGGTGTTGGGGACTTATACTGCGAGATAGTCGTTCGGGGTCGGCATCTGGTCCTTTAAGCCCTTGCGCTTGCGGATACCGATAACAACTTCCTTGACCATGTTGTTGGGAACGAGCTCGAATCCCGCGAACTCCGTGTTCCACATTGCACGGCCTTCGGTTGCTGACCGGATATCACCGGCAAACCCGAAGAGCTCGGCAACCGGGGCCTTACCATGGACAGAGATGGTGTCTCCTTCGCTTGCCATGTCAAAGACCTGACCGCGCCGGCCCTGGATCTGGGACGTTGCTGCACCCATCTGGTCCATCGGGACGGTGATCTGGATCTTCTGGACCGGCTCTAAGAGCGAGTCGCCTGCAAGGAGCATGCCGCCCTTGATGGCGCCACGGACTGCCGGGATGACCTGTGCCGGGCCACGGTGGATTGCATCCTCGTGGAGCTTGACATCGGTTAAGACCATCTTGAGGTTCTGGACGGGCTCATCAGCAAGCGGACCACCGGCAAGTGCCTCGTGGATACCTTCGATGATTAGTTCCATGGTCTCGTTAAGGTACTGGATACCCTTGGTGGAATCGATGAGCATGCAGGTACCCTTGATATCCTTGACGTTCTTGGCCTCATCCTTGTCCAGACCGGCCTTGATAAGCACATCACGGCGCTCAAGGTTCTGCTGGTTCATGGACACTTCGCCGGCCTTGATCAGGTCGACGATGTTGTCGGGGAGGGGTGAGAGGGTGAAGTAGAAGCGGTTGTGCCTGTTGGGGGACTTGCCTTCTACGTTCTCAACAACACCGGTAACCGTCTCACGGTAGACGACGATCGGCGGGGAGGTGACGATCTCGACACCCTTGTCACGCTTGATACGTCCGGTGATGATCTCGAGGTGCAGTTCTCCCATACCGGCAATCAGGTGCTCACCGGTCTCTTCATTGATGGAGATACTGAGGGTGGGGTCCTCCTTGGCCACCTGCCGGAGCACTTCAACAAGTTTGGGCAGGTCCTTCATGTTCTTTGCCTCGACAGCAACGGTCATGACAGGTTCGCTGTAATGCTTCAGCGACTCAAAAGGCGTGACTTCCATGAGGGAGCTGACCGTTGAGCCGACGATGGCATCCTTCAGACCGGTGACGGCGGCAATATTACCAGCGACAATCTCTTCGACTTCGACCCTCTTGGGGCCCATGAAGATACCGACCTGCTGGAGCCGGTTCTCTTTCTTGGCGGTGCCCATGACATAGAGCACATCGCCCCTCTTGAGGCTGCCGGAGAAGAGCCGGCCGGTTGCGACTTCACCTGCGTGGGGGTCGAACGAGATATCCGTAACCATCATGGCAACCGGGCCTTTCGGGTCGCAGGCGAGCATGGCCTTGCCTTCCTTGGTGTCCTTCTCTCCGTGCCAGATAACATTGACACGCCGGGGCTGGGCTTCGAGCGGGCTTGGCAGTTTGTTGACTACCATATCCAGGAGAACTTCCGAGAGCGGGCTGTTCTTTGCCAGGAATTTCATGTCGCCTGCACGGCACTTGTCGTATACAACCTTGAAGGAGATTCCGCTCTTCTTCATGAACGGGACCGATACTGCCCAGTTGTAAAGAGCTGATCCGAAAGCTACCGTTCCTGCACCGGCATCAAGTTTCCAGCCATTATTGTAGGCCTCTTCGTTCATGCCCCTGATGAGCTTGTTGACCTTGTCAATGACTCTGCCAAGACGGATCTGCATCTCCTGGTCATCGACTTTCAGCTCGTTGATGAGCCGGTCGACCTTGTTAACGAAGAGAACAGGGCGGACACCCTCCTTGAGGGCCTGCCGGAGAACGGTCTCGGTCTGGGGCATGGTGCCTTCGACTGCGTCCACAAGGACGACTGCGCCGTCTACTGCGCGCATTGCACGGGTAACGTCGCCACCAAAGTCAACGTGACCGGGCGTGTCGATCATGTTGATGAGGAAGTCCTGACCTTCATATTCGTGGACCATCGAGACGTTGGATGCGTCGATGGTGATACCGCGGGCCTGCTCTTCCGGATCTGAGTCCATGAAGAGCTGCTTTCCTGCCAGTTCTTCAGAGATGATACCGGCACCTGAAAGGAGGTTGTCAGAAAGAGTGGTTTTGCCGTGGTCGATGTGCGCTACAATACCGATGTTCCGAATGTGCTTCGGATCCTTCATGAGCTCAACTACGCGCTCAACAGTTTTTTTGCCTCGGGACATGAAAAAACCTCAAAAAAGACAGTGTTACCGGGCGGACTTTGCGATCCGCTCGCGTTCTTCCTTTTTACCTACCGAGTAACACTTCACGTCGCCCTTGGATGCCGCGATGAGTTCATCGGCAAGAACTGCAC
>JAAZNH010000309.1 GCA_012798365.1 Methanomicrobiales archaeon
CGGGAATGGTGATTTTGATGGCACTCTCACTTACCGATCCCGAAGTCCTCACGGGAATTGCCGGCGGACTGATTGTTGTAATCCTCGCCGCACTGGCATTCCTGCTCCTCAAAAAGCGCCGGCAGTCCGCGCAGGTGCGGGAAAAAACTGCCGGTGAGCGTTCCGACCGGCTTGCCTACCAGCCTGCCGCACGCCCGATCCCGGTGGTCCGCACACCCACGGCCACTCCGCGCCCGGCACCGAAACCAGCAGCAAACGTGCTGCCAAAGCCTAAAGATATCAGCATCCTTAACGGCAGGGATGATATAACCGGAAGCCTTCACGCACTCGTTGAGAAATATTCGCTGGAACAATTCACCATCGCTACCTCAGATGGCCTTGTGTTTGCCTCAAGCGGCGCTGAGTCGGCGCAGCAGGATGCAGCAAAGTACGGGGAGATTTTTGTCAACGACCCCCTTTCAGAAACCCCCGGTGTTGTTCTCTCCGGGGTCAGCTACAAGGGATCTGACCTCATCCTCATTATCCGTACACCATGCGAAATTCCAGAAGAAATCACAAAAAACATTGAGAACGATACAAAAGATATTTTAAACTGGTGGATATAACACGATATGAGAGAATTCCAGTAATCTTATATAAATACAATCGAAATACTCATCACCACAGGGTGTTCAATGGTCAAGGTTTACACGATAGCATCCGGAAAAGGCGGAACAGGAAAGACGACCGTATCCGTCAATCTCGGAACAATGCTCGCGCAGCTCGGCAAGGAGACATACCTTATGGACGCCGACATCGGGATGGCAAATGTCGGCCTGGTGCTGGGCTTACAGGACGCACCAATCACCCTGCACGAGATCCTGGCCGGGAAAGGCAACATCAGCGATGCAATTTATGAAGGGCCGGCTGGCCTGAAAGTTATCCCGAGCGGTATCTCGCTCCAGGGATTCCAGCAGGCAGATCCCGACCGGATCCGGGATGTCATGAGCGAACTGGTCAAGCGCTGTGAATTCCTGCTGATTGATGCTCCTGCAGGCATCAGCAAGGATGGCGTTGTCCCGCTCGCGGTCGCTGATGAAGTTATTCTCGTGGTAAACCCTGAACTCTCCTCCATTGTCGATGCCCTCAAGACCAAGATCCTGACCGAAGTTGTCGGCGGCCATGTTCTTGGTTCCATTATCAACCGTGTTGACCAGGACAAGACCGACATCATCACCAAGAAGATGGAAAAGGTCCTTGGCGTCAAGGTAATCGGTATCATCCCTGAAGACACAAACGTCCGCAGGGCGTCTTCTGCAAAAACCCCGATCGTCATCAAATTCCCCACCTCGCCTGCATCCAAGGCAATCCGCCGTATCGCATCAGACATGGTTGGCATTGCCTACAAGGAAGAAAAGACTGCCGAGGTCAAGGAAGGATTCATTGACCGGTTCAGCAAAGCCCTGTTCAGGAAGAAATCCGAACAATAAGTATTTCTCTCTTTTTTCCGGGTTCCGGAACGGTATCTGCATCCTGCCTGTATATCAAACACAATATACTGAGCTCCGGGCTCCATGAAAAAAGGTTACTTGCCGGCAGTCAGTGCCGGGTCACTTATTATCAGTAAGCCAGCTCAGGTCCTGGAGGTCATCGATCGTGTCCAGGTCAACCTGAAGACGAGCCATCTGCTGCGAAGAGACCGATACATGACCATGCCTGCCGGCAATCTCTGTTCCGGAAACCGGCAGGCCATACTCGTCCAGTTCCCCGGAAATTGCCGATGCATGCTGCTTGTAGATCACGGAATCGCGAAACGCCCCGTCAACCCCGTTTGAGAAGATGGTGCCAAACGCTGACCGGCAGGATAACTGGTTCTCAAACTCAGAAGGAATCCGCGAACCGGACATGATGGAACGGGCGATGGAGTCGAGTTTTCCGGTGATTAAGGAGATGAGCATCTCGGCATCGTGCCTGCCACCGGAGGAAAGGAACAGGATATTGAAATCATCCGTGTACAGCCACTGCTTTTCTCCATGAGGGGTTGTATCATATATCCGCTCGGTGATGTTCCAGCCACCCCGTTTGATCCGGAACCGGAGGATGTGCAGGTCAGGATTCCGCTGTGCCCGCACGGGCCAGATATTCGTGAATGCAAAGGTGCGTTTCCCGTCCTTTTTCACTTCCTCAATCTCAATCTCAAAGAAGCTGGTCTCCGGAAACGGGGGATCCAGGAGGCAGTTCTCAAAGAGACGGGACACTTCTATCTGCTGGATCTCGATGGGACTACCGGTATCAACCAGATAGGAATGGTGTTTATGATGCCATGCCAGTCTTTGGGTTTTATGATCAACAACAGCAGTCATAGGATCAGCTCACGGGGGCACAATCCCTGAAGATGAAAAACGCCGGATTGCATATCCCAGATTTCTTCTTACAATGTGGGTTACCGGCTTATTTATAAATTATTATATGCGATCCTTTTGAAAAGAGGAAGAAAATCGCCTGGAACTATCATTCAGGGCTTTTTCGCCGCCATCCGGATCTGGTCGAGAGTCTTTTCCTTGATATGCATGAAAACCCCGATGAGATCATGATGATCGTCCTTGACAGGACGGATGGCAGCCGAAACTTTCCGCGACCGGTTCGAACGGGAGACAACCGACGTGTTGAAATCATGGGAGACAACAAGCATCTGCTTGACCACTTCGGGCACCGGGTCCGGGATCTGCTCGCCGGTTGAATCATTGACGAGCATCATCGTCTCACGCCAGTGATGCATGAGAATCTCCTGCTCCGGAAGGTCAAGGAAACGCGGAGTATAGGGATTGTAAAAGATGATCCTGCCTTTGGTGTCCAGGATGAGGATCACATCCAGAACGGACATGAGCTTCTTGGGTTCCCCCACCGGGTACATGTCCAGGTATTTTTTCCGGATGGCGTGATTATACAGGGCCAGCTCAACATTCGATGAGAGATCCTTATCCGTGAAAGGTTTAAGAATATACCCAAGCGGCTGTGCCTGTTTTGCCCGTTCAAGGAGACCGTCATCGCAGAGGGCAGTGAGGAAAACGATCGGGTAGTGGAAGAGCTGGAAGATATAGCGTGCAGCAGCAACACCGTCCATAGTGCCTTCCAGGTGGATATCCATCAGGATAAGATCCGGTTCCAGTTCGGCTGCCTTGATGAGCGCTTCCTCGCCCCGGCTGATCTTCCCGACAACTGCATATCCCTTCTTCTCGAGCATGGTAGTAATAAGGTTGCAGATGATCTCGTCATCTTCGACAATCAGGATGCGGGGAATCGGGGCCATATATCACCGGTGACAGGACTGTGTGGTGATTAGGAGTATGCAAATCTACTATTTAAAAAATAGGTTATTTTTATTTGTTCGTGATTGTGAAGACACAGTGCTCGTCGCCCTTGGATTTGCACTTGATCTCTTTTGCATCCACACGAATGCCAAAAGAACCTTCGATAATTCCGGCAAGGAGACCGGCCGTGCAGAAACAGACGTTCTTTCCGGTATTCCCAAAGGACTCGGATTCAACCGTGTGGGAGAGTGTGATGGTCTTGGTCTTGGTCTTCTCGTCCCATTCTTCCTTGACAAAGTTGAACCATCCCATCTGGGCGTAGAACGCAAATGCCATGTCCGAAAGCGTCTGGGGTTTGATCTTATGGCTGTCTCCCTTTGACAACTCCGCAACCTTCTCTTCCGGAATCCCGACAAAGAGAATGCCTATGATCGCTCCCGTGGCATTCTTGATTGGCTCATACGCCACGACCATCTTCTGGCCAACCACATCTGCCGTCCCGTAATAGGTCTGCCCTTTCGTGATCACGGCATCGTAGACAACCTTTGAGATCTCGGTCCCGACTGCCCGCTTCCCATCAGCAAGAATTACGTTTGTGGATACGCGGATTGCCTTGTCACCGATTTTCTGGAAGACGGTAGCCTTGCAGCCCAGTTCCTTTTCAATGGAATCAACAACCTCGAAGTTGTCGTTCACGACATGGCTGCCGTAGGCAATCTTGTCCCCGGAAACAGAAGGTGCCCCGAAGGCTGAGAAACGCTTGTGCAGTTCGATGAGATCTTTGTCAAGGATGGTCCGGGAGATGTCGAAATAGATACTCATCTTCCGGTAGTGTTCCACATTCTCCTTTCCCATGTCCTTGTAGGCACGGTAGTTGACACCGCTTGCCGGTGCCTCACCCATGGTTTTCTTAAGGGAATTGGTCATGGACGTGAAGATGAAGCGGGGCATCATTACGACGGGTTCATCCATAAGTGAGATCTTGCCTTCGAGAGGCTTGTGCTCGATAAACTCAGTGATGGCAGACTCGCCCTTGACAACGGCCTCTGCCTTGTACTTCCAGCTCGGAGTGACCTGGTCGGCAACAAACTCGCAGTACTCATCGCCCTTGGCATGGCAGGCCTTCTCAAGGCAGTACCACGGCTTGCCGGTCACTGACGTAAGAACACCCTCGATCCAGCCCTGGTGGAGACCACAGACCTGGATATTCCAGTCCTTGAGTACCTGGGATTCAAAGGTGTGCTTGGTCCTGACAACGATCCGCTTCTCGCTTGCAGAAACGAGCTCGAAGGGAGCACCCCAGCCCTGCTGGTGCTGGAGCTTGAAGACCAGCATGAGGAACTCTTCTGGTTTTAACTCCATGCCGAGTTTCTTTAACAGGTTATTCAGTCCGACCGAGCCCTGGCCGACGGAGCGGAAAAGTTTGCGCACGGCCTTGACGGCGAGTTTCTTGTTCAGGTTGGCCTCATACATCTCGTAGATGGCCTTGATCATGTAATTGGGGTTACTTGCGGTTTTTACCCCGAAAACAGAATAGGAACCGGCCAACGGGTCCAGCTCGATATACGGGGCGATGGTCTTGTCGCCTTTGATCAGCGCCTCGAAGTCTTCACGTCCTATCTTCATAAAGGATTGATCTGTATTCATCCAATTAAAGGGTTTCGTCTTATCCTGATGCAAAAATTCACCGAAAATCGGGTAAATATTAAAAAAAGGAGCGTAAAACAGCGAGATCAGAGTTCGAGTGCGATCTTTGTATGCGCGTCGTCGAACGTGATCCGCCGGGTGGTGACCATCTGGCTGCGGTCCTGGATAACACAGTCGTAGGTCCCGTGCAGGGCCCGGAACCCGACACTGCCATCATTGGTGGTAACATCGCTTCCGACGATCTGGCCGTCCTTTCGCAGGGAAATCCGGATGCCGTTTTGCGGAGCGTTTCCTTTCACGATATACAGAGTGAGGGTCCCTACCCCGGCACTTTTTTTGCCGATCTCCGGCATCTCAACGCAGGAGCCGGTGGCGAGCCGGGATTTCTTGAAGATCCTGCATCCCATTGCAACAGCGTCAACGAAATCCTTGGGAACCTGGTGGAAGGTGAACTGCTCCTGGCCCTTGATCAGCATGACCGCATTGTCGCCAAAAAGCTCCCCCTTTTCATCAATATAGATGGCACCTTCCGGTTCAC
>JAAZNH010000310.1 GCA_012798365.1 Methanomicrobiales archaeon
ATGCGATTACCTTCCCCTCAAGGTTGATGACAAATGCGGCATCCGGCAAAAAGTCAATGATCTCCGCCATTTCCTGCCGGGTCCGGACAAGCTCCTGCTCGGCGCGTTTCCGGTCCGTGATGTCACGGATCGTCTCGATCGCACCATAGATATTCCCCTGCGGATCGTACAGCGGGCTCGCTTTTGCCCAGAAATATGCCCCGCCGGGCCGGAAGTCTTCAATGAAGATATCGACTACCAGCGTGTCGCCGACACGCTCCACCATGTCATACCGTTTCTCGATCTCGGCTTCGGGCATGAAGATGAGGTTTGCAAGCATCGGTTTTTTCACGCGATAGAACGGCAGGGAATACTCGTAATCGCCTTTCCCTACTATCGATTCGGCCTGCACACCGGTCATCACTTCCATGGCCCGGTTCCACGCGATAACCGTTCCCTCAACATTGATGACAAACGCGGCATCCGGCAAAAAATCGATGATCTCTGCCATCTCCTGCAGGGTCCGGACCAGCTCCTGCTCGGCACGTTTCCGGTCCGTGATATCCCGGATTGTCTCGATGGCACCGGAGATGTTGCGGGCGGAGTCATACAACGGGCTTGCCTTAGCCCAGAAATACGCTCCCCCGGGACGGAAGTCTTCAATGAAGATATCGACTACCAGCGTATCCCCCACCCGCTCCACCATGTCATACCGTTTCTCGATCTCAACTTCCGGCATGAAGATGAGGTTTGCGAGCATCGGTTTTTTCACGTGGTAAAACGGCAGGGCATATTCATAATCGCCTTTCCCTACTATCGATTCGGCCTGCACACCGGTCATCACTTCCATGGCCCGGTTCCAGGCAGTCACCTTTCCCTCAAGGTCGATGACAAACGTAGCGTCTGGTAAAAAGTCGATCACTGCATCATGGAATTCTTTCTCACTGTCATTCATGCCGGCTGCTCCTTGTGATGAAGTATACGCTTATGGGCTATGAACCCTTCCAGAAGGCCCGGCAAACCACCCGTGCGGCCAGGAATGATCCGGCACGATCGTCATGGGGGGAGCCGGAAAAGAGCATTGTCCGTCAGGGCAGGGGAACGTAAGGCTGCCGGACGGTAACAATATCATTTGTAAACCAGTCGAGCGTGATGGATGAACGGACCAGTTCTGTGTCACCATGAAGCGGATAGAGCTGTGCCCGGATCGTGACCGGCGTGGCATTCCGCCCGGGATCGGTTGCCGGGTAGGTCCAGTAAATGTGATCAGCGGTTTCGTCCACTGCCGGGTTGCCAAGGATCGTGACTTCCCCGGTCGAGGGGATGACCCGGACAAAATACCCGTAATCGGCTGACCAGGTATGCCGGCTCATCCGGAAATCCCGTCCCGTGATGTTGGTCAGCTGGAGCCGGAGACCTTGTGCCGAGGAGATGTGCGGGGAAAAATACTGCTGGTCTGTTTTGATCCGGATATCCGCGGGGTCAGGATTGCGCTCTTCAGTCAGGAGCGGGACACCCACCGCAAGGAAGAGAAGGATGCAAAAGACGCAGACGTAAAAAAGCACCGTGCTCGTGCGGGGGTGCCGGGCCATACCGGGAATCCTGCCCACCACGTGTCTCCCGATGTTCCAGCCAAGGAACGTATAGACCACCAGGGGGATGCAGGCAAGCAGGGTTACCATGGCAAAGAACCACGAGTACCGGTTCGGGATCATGGGCATGAGCAGGACAAAGAACATGACCATCCCCATCCACATCGGGACCAGGCAGGCGAGCAGGATGACGCGCTGGAAATCCCCTTCGTACAGCGTGACCTGCCACCGAAAACCGGATCCCGCCCGTTTCAGCACAGCCTCATCAGCCCTTCCGGCAAGAATGAGACTGAAGATCAACAGGAAGCAGATCGAGATGAAGATGGCACCAAAGAGGATGATGATGGAGAGGGAGAGGGGCAGGATGTTGTCGGAGCCGGTTATCCACGACGTCCCGAGGATTCGTGTCCCCATGGTGGGGACGAGCGAGATCATGGTCCCCGTGATGCCGATCATCGTGAAGAACCGGAAGTTCTCCCAGAGGAACGCCTTGATCGTGAACGGTTTTTTCCCCGCGGGTTTTCCTGCAGGTGATGCCCCTTCAGGAGAGGGAAGAGCCCTGCCGCAACCCGGACAGACTGGCATGAATGGGTATTGAGCGTTATGGCATAAAAACTGATTTTTTGCATCGGATGGCCCGGGATGGGATGCTGGCAACGAACATCAGCGTTGGCACGGCTCTCTTCTGACGGGGAAAAATGACAATGGCCATGAGAGGGACGCGCTGATGTGTCTCCCACCCGGGGAGGAAATGGGGCCGTTCACGATGGATGAAAGTCCGCTGGTACTCCCAGGCGAACCTTTGCCCCGGTCTGCCATGGTGCACCGCTACCTTAATCCCCGATCACCGGAAAACCAGAAACTATCATGCCCGTAAAAGTTCTCTTCATCGCATCGGAAGACGAAGAGAACCTCTCGGTCCGGTACCCGGCGGCATCGCTGGTTTCTGCCGGCCATGCGATCAGGATCGCCCCGTTCTCCGTTCCCGCTGACACCCCTGCTGTGCTGGAACAGGTCCGCACGTTCCAACCGGACCTTATTGCCCTCTCTGTCGCGTTCCAGAGCCGGGCACCCGCTTTTTTTGATCTCATCAGGGCCATCCGTGCCGGCGGATATACCGGCCATATCTCCGTGGGAGGCCATTTCCCGACCTTTGAATTCACAAAGATCCTCTCCACCCTGCCGGAAATCGACAGCGTTGTCCGGTTTGAAGGGGAGCAGGCGCTCGTAGAACTTGCACAATTCCTTGAGGGGAGCCGGGACATTTCAACGGTTACCGGGCTGGTATACCGCGACGGCGGGACCCTCCGGGAAAATCCCTGCAGGGACACCTTTCCGGATCTCGACAGCCTGCCCTTCCCGGTCAGGAACAACCGGCAGCAGGTGCGCCTTGGCGAACGGTTTGCAACGCTCGTGGCAAGCCGGGGCTGCTGGCATTCGGCATGCGCCTACTGCTGTATCGGGGCATTCCATGCTGCAAAGAAAGGAAAGCGCCATGCCCTGCGCAGCGTGGAAAATATCGCCCGGGAGATCGGCTGGCTGTACCATGAGCAGGGCGTCCGGCTCTTTCAGTTCCATGACGATAACTTCCTGCAGGCACACAACGAGGAGAACACCCGTCGCCTTGACGGCCTCATGGATGCCCTCACAGGAGAAGGGATTG
>JAAZNH010000311.1 GCA_012798365.1 Methanomicrobiales archaeon
CCTCGACCAGATTGCGCTCCGTGTTGCAAACTTCCTCCAGCGGGAAGGGTACGGCGCACTTCCCGTGCCGGCTTCGAAGCGGACAAGCGATGAGAAGATTGCCGGTATCTTCTCCCAGAAACTCGGGGCACATATGGCCGGTCTTGGCTGGATCGGGAAGAGCTGCCTGCTTGTGACACCGGACCACGGCCCCCGCGTCCGGTGGGTCAATGTCCTGACTGATGCCCCGCTCGTACCGAGTGGGTCACCCATGGAACCCCGGTGCGGTGACTGCACGGCCTGCGTTGAGATTTGCCCGGAGCACGCGTTCACGGGCCGGATGTTTGCACCCGATGAGCCCCGCGAAGCCCGGTTCGATGCAGCGGCATGCGACCGGTACTACAAGAGGCTTGAGGAAGAGCGGGGCGTTGCCGGGGCCTGCGGGCTGTGCCTGTACGTGTGCCCGCATGGCCGGAAGAAGGGGAAAAAGGGGGAGGGTGGGAACGCCAGACGATCCTTTTGAACTGCACCGCTTCACCCTGCGTCAACCAGGTAAACGCAGCACCCCCTGACACCCAGATCGAGGGCGACACACACGGGCAGGGCTGCCGCGGGCCGGCGCCGGCAGTTCAGGTTATTGCCCGGTACCGCAGGGGAACGCACCCTGCATGGTATTTCCCCTATTGCGTTCTGTTCCGTGCACCTTTGATCCAGTCTGGCGTATAGTTCTGGTACTTTCTCTTAATCTCGTCGGGCAGGCCCGCGTAGTTTCCAATGATCTTGCGGCATTGCGGGGAGCCGCACCGGCATTCCATCTGCCAGTCATCTACCGTGACAACTGAATAGTCAAACGTGACTTCCTCCTCTTTCTTTATACTCCGCATTGCTGCCAGGAACACGTCCTTTACGATGCCTGCATTGGGATCGCAGGAATGGTTCGTTCTGACAGCGGGCTCCCGGGCGATGATGTAATCACAGATGTCAATATTGAACAGGTGGTCCCAGACCTCATGGGGGATGCCCTTCATATCCTCGATATGGATCCTCGGGCCCCGGAACTCAGCAATGATCTCATCCTTTTCAATATCCCTTTCGGCAAATATCCCCAGCCCCATGCCCGGCTTTTCCTTCACATACACAAGATCCTTCATTTCCAGCCTGCCCTCTTGTGGTGGTATTGTCATTGCACACAGATGAACTCTGTGCATGGTACCCGCCGTCTTACCGGCCAGGTTTTCCATAACGGGCATGGATGATCCAACCATAAGGTATTTTGACAATTCCCTGCCAGGAATTCGCGCAAAGCACTCCTGATCGGCAGCGAAGGAGTGCCCCCGGAGTGGATGGTGCAATATGATCTTATCTGCCTCTCATGCTTCCGTATCAGGTTCCCTCCCCCGAACCATACAGAACGATCCCTGTTGGTGGCAGCTGCCGTATAAAAAGGAGGATTCCAAACCCCCCGTCGTTCCCGATTATTCCTGAAAAACCGGATGCCCGGCCTTTCTTCCCACCCCTCACAGGTCGTCAGGACCAAACGCATCCGGCAGGAGTTCGCTGACGGTTGCGACCCGCTTTTCAGTACCGTTGTAGACGATGACGCGGATATCGGGCCCGAACTCGGAGAGGACCTGCCGGCACGGCCCGCAGGGCCAGGCAAACCCCCCCGCAGAACTGGTGATGGCGATCGCGGAGAAGCTCCTGCTCCCTTCCGACACTGCCTTGTAGATTGCGGTGCGCTCAGCGCAGTTGGAGGGACCGTAGGCTGCGTTCTCCACGTTTGTCCCTGTATACACCTTCCCGTCCGTGGTGAGGAGGGCTGCACCCACCTTCAGGTGGGAGTACGGGGAGTACGAGAAGTCCTGGGCTTTTATGGAGTACCGGATGAGATCCTCATCGGTGACGTTTCCGGAAGAGATCCCGGTGTACTGGATAGCCCTGTCAGGTGCCGGCAGATGCATCGCAGCAGGGGGAACCGGGCCCGTGCCGGCGGATGTGGGAGTGTTCTGGTGTGCGGGTGCTGTCGTGCACCCGGTCATGGGTGTGGTAAGGAGGAGTACGAACAGGAGGGGGAGTACCAGGGACGGTCCGGCCATGGTCAAACTCTTGTCATGGTCCTGTAATAATGC
Organism: Methanomicrobiales archaeon; assembly: GCA_012798365.1. Lineage (GTDB taxonomy): Archaea > Halobacteriota > Methanomicrobia > Methanomicrobiales > Methanospirillaceae > Methanoregula. Next base: position 2,109 of record JAAZNH010000311.1, read on the forward strand.
TTATGGGGGCGGGCACCTTTTTTCCGGTCTGTAGGACAACAGTGCCCGCGCCGTCCGTTCAACAGAATCGTTGCAGGCGGGCACAGGAAACAACCGGAGAGGTTTTCCCTGACGGATCCTCATGGTGCTGTCCGGCAGCGGGACAAACGGATGTACCTGCCTGTGACAGGAACCGCTGCGCCATGCCGATAGGGTTATTCCCTGTTTCGCATGACAGAATAGTA
>JAAZNH010000312.1 GCA_012798365.1 Methanomicrobiales archaeon
ACTGCAGTCCATCTCGGTAGGCATACCCTCCATGGGCTGGGCCATCTCGAAGCGCATCGTGCACTTGCCGGTCTTGTGGTTGTATTTCATGTAAATGGTCATCTTCTCATCGCCCTCGCCGGCAGTCATCTTGTACTCGACCCATTCATAGGTCATACCGCCGAAGACGGATCCGGCGGAAACGAGGCCGCCGCCTGCAGCCTGGCTGCCGCCGGATGGTGCGCTGCCGGATGACGCTGCGCCGCCGCTCTGCGCTCCTCCCGAAGATGCCCCGCCGGTTGCGGGTGCTGCCGGGGTGCTTCCCGTACATCCTGCCAATGCAACAGCAATCACGACAAACATGACTGCAATAACGCCAATCTGTGAAACCTTCATGAAAATTACCTCTGCGTGTATTGTATTCCCATCTCCCGCACGGAAACGACGGACCGGCGGGAACACCGGATACAACTTTTTATTATCTCACAAATCCTATTAAACGGTTCCCAAATCAATCTGCGATAAAAATGCCGCTATTTTTTCATTTCCGAAACAATCTGCAAGCATTTACCGGTTTTTATGCACCCGGCCCGGCACGAGTGCTGCAAGGATTCCGGCAAGTGCAAGGCAGATCCCCACCGCGATGAGCCCGGCCTGCAGGGAACCGGTTGCTGCCGTGAGGTACCCCATCAGGGTTGGTCCGATGAACCCCCCCAGGTTGCCCACGGAGTTGATAAGCGCAATTCCAACCGCAGCGGCAGAACCGGTGAACAAGGCTGCCGGAAGGGTCCAGAACGGCCCGAAACTGCAGAAGATTCCCCCCGTGGCAATCACGAGAAGGATGAATGCCACTGCCGGGTTGTCCGTGAGCCCGGCCCCGACAAGGGCAATGCCCCCGGCAAGCGGGGGGAGGGCGGTATGCCACCGCCGCTCACCTGTGTGGTCTGAATGCCGGCTCCACAGGATCATGCAGATAAGCGCAGCGAGGAACGGGATGACCATCAGGACCCCGATCTCGAAGTTGGTAAACGCCGGGTCAAGGGAGCGGATGATCTGCGGCATCCAGAACCCGGTCCCGTACAGGCCGATAACAATCGTGCAGTAGACGATGGCAAGATGCCACACGTTCCGGCTGGCCATCGCACACATGAGTGATGAACCCGCCCCGTTTTGCACGCGATGTTCATGTTCCTGCACAAGCACCCCGGCAAGATACGCTTTCTCCTCATCCTCAAGCCAGCGGGCACCGGCTGGTGTATCGGTGAGGTACAGCCAGGTGGCAATACCAAGAATGACTGCCGGGATCCCCTCCAGGATGAAGAGCCAGCGCCAGCCGGCCATGCCACACCAGGCGATATTGTCTAAGATCCAGGTCGAGACCGGTGCCCCGATGATGTTGGAGACGGCAAGGGCTGCCATGAAGAGAGCGACTGCCTGCGCAAGGTCCTGCTCCCGGAACCATGCGGTCAGGTACAGGATCAGGCCCGGGAAGAACCCGGCTTCAGCAATCCCGAGGACGAACCGGAACACGGCCAGGTCAGTTGCGCTTGTCGCAAATGCTGTAATGATGACGACAATGCCCCAGGTGATCATGATACGGGCAATCCACACCCGGGCCCCCACCCGCTGGAGAATGATGTTGCTGGGGATCTCAAAGAGGAGATAACCGATAAAGAAGATACCGGAAAGAAACCCGAACATCTCGGCAGTGAGGCCGAGATCGCTGTTCATCTGGAGTGCGGCATACCCGAAGTTGACCCGGTCAAGGTAGGCTACGACATAGAGAACAAAAAGGAACGGGAGCAGCCGCCAGCTGACTTTCTTAAGGGTGCGGGAAGCGATTTCCGGTGTGCTGAACGTCACGGTATACTCTATCCGGGCGGCTGGTTGTTATGAATGCCGATTTGAATGTACTACCCCCCGGGTTCCGCCCACGGGCCTTTTTGCACCATCATCCTTTATTACCCACCGTCACCCACACCTCACTAATGATCCATAATGCTCCGGACGAGCTCCTGACCCTGCTTAAGGAGAATGCACCGGATAATAATCTTCCCACCCCGACCCTGCGGAAGAGTTATTCTGACCTCTATAAGGAAGTCCAGTCTGAAGCGCTTGCAGCAAATGACTACCAGCTCGAGAGCGTTCCTCTGGCAAACGGCGCAACCGGCACCTGGATCACCCTGCCGGGCGTCTTCTCAGGCCGTGTCATCCTCTTCTTTCACGGGGGAGGGTTCACCCTGGGATCCACGGAAGATCACCTGGGCCTGTGCGTCCGGCTGGCCCGGGCCTCGCTTGCCCGAATCTTCTCGGTTGATTACCGCCTTGCCCCGGAACATACGTTCCCGGCCCCGGTCGAGGATGCCGTCACCGCGTACCGGTATCTCACCGCAAAAGGATACCAGCCCCATAACATCCTTCCGACCGGGATCTGTGCCGGGGGTACTATCGTTCTTGGGCTGCTCATAACCCTCCGGGACGAGCGGCTGCCCCTGCCGCGTGCCGCGATCTGCATGTCCCCGATAACCGACCTCTCGTTTCCCGGGGAGTCGGTAACAAAGAACCAGGCCCGCGACTGGATATCCGAATCCCGGTTAAAATCGATCCGCACAACCTACCTTGCAGGACATGACCCGGACAACTCCCTTGCATCCCCCATCCACGCCCACCTCGCCGGGCTGCCCCGGCTCTATATCCAGGTCGGGACACACGAACTCCTCCTCTCGGATGTAGGCAAATTCATTGACCGGGCCCGCTGGGCGGGTGTCCCGGTCCAGGCCGAACTCTACGAGGGGATGTTCCACAACTGGCAGTTGTTTGCCGATGAGATCCCCGAAGGCGTGGAAGCCATCGGGCATGCCGCTGCATTTGCACAGGACATCCTCGGCCGTTAGATGCGGTACTCATGACCCCGCGGTAAAGACCACGCGGCCATCCGATACCTCTATGTGCCGGCCATGTCAAAGCCTCATTGAGATAATCATGCCCGGCTCCCACGTTCTTTTCGGTATCGTATTCCTGTCCCTGCTTGTCCTGGTCCCCGCAGTTCCTGCTACCATTGTCCTTTCCACGGCCGCGTTCACCCCCGACGCCCCCCTGGTTCCTGATACGCGCCAGCATGTGGTGGCGCACTACACGATTATCCCTTCCGGCGCCACGACATTTGCCCGGGGCCACGAGCTCCAGATGGAGACCGGTCTTTTAGATGCCCGGTGGAATATCCAGGTCACGCTTGACGGCCGGAACGCAGCACAGCAGGGTGCAACCGGCAGTGCGGCCTTTGTCAATGGCGAACTCCTCTCCTATTCAACAAACCACGATGTAGGGATGGTCGTGACGATTGATGGCATGGTGCCCCCGGGTACAACCGGCCAGCTGATTGTCCTGAAGGTTGAGGAGATTGACAATTCCGGCCAGGTTGTGCCAGGCAGTGTCATCACGCTCAGCCAGCCGGTTGCGGGAGCAGTAACAACCGCACCACCCGTACCGACAACGACTGCCCCGCTGGTTACCACGGCCGTCCCGGTTACGAAAACCCCGGGTTTTGCCGCACCCCAGGCTCTCCTTGGCTGTTGTGCAGCCATCCTGCTGTTCCTCCGCCGGTTCTAAGAACCGGCGATACCTGGACGATGGTACGCCACTTCCGGTTCAAAACCTTCATCTCGTACTGGCAACAACGCTTTTCCCATGTTCGAAAGTATTGGCAGAAGCATTGCGCTTGCCAGGACCAGCTGGGACATCCTGATGCAGGACAAGAAACTCCTTGCATTCCCCATCCTTTCCGGGATTCTGTCCATCCTTGTGCTGCTGACCTTCATCCTGCCGCTCATTGCAACCGGCTCGTTCATGGGCCATGTTCCGGGCGGCCAGTTTGCGTATTACGCGATCCTGTTCGCCTTTTACCTGGTGAGTTATTTTGTCGTGATCTTCTTCAACACGGCACTCATCTCCTGCGTGAATGCCAGACTGCAGGGCAGGGATATGAGCGTGACTGAAGGCCTTTCCGCGTCGGTAAAGCACCTTCCGTCTATCTTTGCCTGGGCGCTTGTCTCGGCAACCGTCGGCCTCATCCTCCATCTCCTCCATGAGCGGTCCGGGTGGATTGGCCAGATCATCGTATCGCTCCTTGGCGGGGCATGGGGTCTTATCACGTTCTTTGTCGTCCCCATCCTCGTCCTTGAGGATAAGGGTGTTGTCGATTCGGTGAAGGAATCTGTCTCCCTCATCAGGAAAACCTGGGGCGAGAGCATTATCGGGTCCGGCGGAATTGCCATTATCTTTGTCCTGATCGGCGTGGTTGCGTTCCTCGGCGTCCTTGCAACCATGCTCCTTGGAAATGTGGTCATCTTCGGGCTTGCCCTTGCAGCATTCCTCATCCTTGTGGTGATCCTCGCCGTTGTTGCTGCAGCCATGCAGGGGATCTTCATCACCGCCCTGTACACCTATGCCCGGACCGGCAACGTCCCCAAGGCATTCGACCGCGAGCTTATCGCCAACGCCTTTGTCCCTAAACCGGGCTCACCGGGAACCATCTGAACCTGCACCAACCGGCTGATAAAAGGGCCGGCCTGCAACCTTTTTTTACCTGCACTGCCCCAGATATACGATGATACTATGAGCATGATGCGGGACGCAATGGGCGGCAACAAAGGCCAGCCGAAATGGTGGTACGGGATAGCAGTTGCAGTGATGATCTGTGCCTTTTTCATTGGCATGGACGTCTATCACAACCACACGATAACCTGGTCGGTCTGGCCGGTTGCCGCTGTCCTCTTCTTTGGCGTCGGGTTCACGCTCTTAAACCGGTTCGGGCGTGAATAATCCGCTCTTTTTTATCCGGTCCTTACCTCAGCCGCCTCCATTCCCGCCCACCCAATGTCCCCGAACCATACGTATTCAAAATCCTGCGTGCCACCATTAAGCATGCAGAAGAAACCAGCACACGGGACGCTGGCCGGTGCAACCGCGGAAGAGAAGCTTGGCTCTCTTGGCCTTGTGCCCGGTAGAACCGTCGATGTCCGGACCCTGGGCCGGATTGCCAATACCCATAACGTTGAGATCACGCTCTTTTTTGAAGACGACCTGGCCCGGAACCGGACCTTTGAATCGGTGAAAGAGGAGTTCGGGAATTTTTCTGAATACGAACGGCCCTACATCAATGTCACGAGTTTTTTACAGTTCACCCGCGAGAACGGCCCGTCGTTTGAGGCTACCATGGAGGCGTTCCCGCTCATGATCGAGATTGTCAAAACCGGCGAAAAACTCGCGGAAAAAGACCACAAGCCCGTCCTGTTTGCCACCGGCCTCATGCCGTTTCTGGATGAGTTCGATGTCAATGCCCCCCCGCCGGAACCGAATATCTGAATATTCCCTCCGTATCTTGGTATTCCCGTATGGCCAGACGCACAAGAACTTACCTCTGGCAGTTTGTTGTGGGGCTGGGTTTCTTCTCCGGGGTCTGGACCGCTGTCGGTATTGATCCGGAGGTAGTTATCCTCACCACGATCGGGTCAGCGGCTGCATCCGCGTACCCGGACCCTGCCGTACGGGCCCTCTTCCTCCTCCTCCCCACGATCCT
>JAAZNH010000313.1 GCA_012798365.1 Methanomicrobiales archaeon
AACCTTCGTTGAAGTCTGCTCCGATAAGGGAGCAAAGCTTGTTGAGGGTGCTGTCAAGGCCGGCGTCCTTGCAACCGAGGCAGCCAACCCCAAGGGTCTTGAGATCCGTGGAAAGGTCGAGGGCGCAATGCTCAAGCTCGGCGACAAGTGGCGCAAGCACGACTTCGAGGCACTCGGCGAGGGTAAGGACCGCTTAAAGAAGATCATGAGCGAGACTTCCCGCTGCATCAAGTGCTACAGCTGCATCTCGGCTTGCCCGATCTGCTACTGTGTCGACTGCACAACCAAGAACCCGGCCTATGTCACCCCCGGCGAGGTTCCCCCGAACTTCATGTTCCACCTCATCCGCTTCGCCCACATCGCCGACTCCTGTGTGAACTGCGGCCAGTGCGAAGAACTCTGTGCAGCCGAGATCCCGAATGCACTCTTCATGCACGCCCAGCAGGTCGAGCTCGAGAAGATGTTCGGTCACAAGCCGGGCCAGGACATGGAACTCCCGATCCTCGCTTACGCAGAGGAGCGCGAGGAACGCGGCCGTCTCCACAACACCGGCAGCGATATGATCTACCTCAATGTCTTCAACCCCTTCAAGGGTTCAGGACACTAATTTTTTTTATCGCCTCATCACGATGTCAGGATCCATGCAGCATCTCTTGCACGGAACCTGACATAATGGGGATCAGCATCGCTATTCTGTCACACGGGTGCGGAATATGCTACCGGCTCACCACCAGGGAGTGAGAGGTTTTTCAGGGATAGCCAACAGGAATACTGCCGGGCGAGAATGGGGAAAGAGTCCTGGTGCTGTCAAGCCGACGGATGCTCCCGGTAATACTGGTATCATGGCCGCCACTCTTTTTAAGAATTGCAGAAAATTGCGGTGACTGGATGAGAGAAATGAGGGTGCGGATGCGGGAGTCATTGATCATCTTCATCCGGAACGCGAGTTCATAATCTTCGTGCGCAAGCGGAACAAAACGGAGGCCGTTTGACTTCGCAATACTTGAGGTGCAGATACCGGCATCAGCAAAACCGTTCCGGATTGCAGCAGCAACGGCAGGGGGACCATGCACTTCCTGCGTGTAGCCGTTCAGGAGTGCCGGATCAATTCCTTCTGCGGCAAACACCGCATCAAGGACCGTCCGCGACGGGGTTTCTTTCCTGGTATTGATGAACCGGGCTTGTAAGAGATCGTGAAGCCCCAGGCCATCGATTGAAGCGATGCCGATCTCAACAGAGGCAATATGGACAAAAGCAAGATCCTCTGCATCCTTACACTGCATAAGCGGCTGGTACGTGGGAAGGAAAGACTGTGCGGGAAGAACAAGGGGTGCTGCATGACATGAGTTCGTGCAGAGTGCACGGATGCCGGAGAGGTTTCCGGGATTGGTTGCATGAATAAAGAGACCGGTGTCATGAGCAAGGCTGGCCAGTTCTTCGAGTGCCGGGTCAAGAGAGCCAGTAAGGATGACAGTCCGCTCAATACTTCCGGGATCGGTGGTTAATACTACATCAAGTTCAGTCCCAGCCTCATACCCCTCAACAGGTGCTGGGATATGGGTGTACCCGTTCGCTTTTACGGTTGCCATCTGTGCGAAGGCACCTTTCCCGTGAGGGGTCCCAAAGAGGGTCGATCCAATTCTGCCCACAAAGATCGGGACAAATTCATCGAACCCCAGATCCGAAGTGAGCGGGTGGGCAAGGCGAACCCGGACCGTATAATGGGGTACCGCAGGAAAGCCCCATGATTCAAGCAGCGGGGCGGCAAATTCACGAAGTACAGTCTGGGCAGCAAGAGGATACCCGGGCAGTCCGAGAACGGGAATTCCTTCGATCTTTCCCAGCATCACCGGTTTTCCTGGTTTGACCGCAACACCATGGAAGACGAGATCGCCAAGCGACCGGATCACACTCTCGGTAAAATCCCTGGTACCGGCTGATGAACCGGCAGAGATCAGGACTAGATCATTTTCTTCGACCGCCTTCATGAGGGTTTTGCGGATCTCATCCGGCTCATCGGGCACAATCGAATACCGGGTACAGTTCGCACCCATCTCTGAAAGAAAAACCTGTGCCATAACGGTGTTACTTTCAACAACCTGACCGGGACCCGGCCTGACCCCGAGCGGAACAAGTTCACTTCCCGTGGGAATAATCCCGATATTGACCGAGAGGACATCAATCGTGGTTATTCCATAGGTAACGAGTGCCCCGATATCAAAAGGCCGGATCAGGTGGCCACGGGGGAGAATCAATTTGTTCTCTTTGATGTCCTCCCCGGCCGGGCGGACGTGCTGCCAAGGTACAGCCGATTTCCGGATCTGGAACCGTTCGCCAGCCTCCCAGACATCTTCGATCATGATGACTGCGTCATACTCCGGAGGGACAATATTTCCGGTATTCACACGGGTAAACTGAACGAGGGTAACCGGATTCCGGTCAGATGCAGAGATGGTATCCCGGCTCCTTACTGCGATACCATCCATTGCGGCAATATTGACTTCAGGGACTGAATACTTCGCGTAAACCGGTACGGCTACAACGCGTCCTACTGATTTGACAACCGGGACTTTCTCTGTAAGACCAGGAGCAGGGAACATACCCTTGATCAGGGTAATGGATTCCTCAAGAGCGCGGAGCTCAAGATAACGTTTTACCATGATCGGGAGTTTCTTTGGGCTTTCATAATCCAGTATTCCCTTTCTGATCGTCCGGGTATCTTAAACAATTAATGATCAGAGTAAATTAACTGAAAACAATTTATTATCCTGTTCCTCAATAAACGATTCGTTTTAGCTCATTCGGGGGAATATGAGGATGCCCGGATAGTCATTCATGCCAGGGTAACATTTTTCTCAACGGTTCCTACTGCTGCGAGATAGACCGGCCACTGGCTCTCCGGGTCCAGGCGGGCAAGCTTTGCGATCAGGTCATCGTGGAACATATCGGTGGGGAAGACCTCGTACCCCAGGTTGGCGGCAGCCATGATCAGGTTCTGGCAGGTATGGCCGGCCTCGATGAGGCAGCTCCGGTAGCCCCGGTTACCGAGCGCCCATACGGAACGGTAGGGAACGGCAACCCAGAGAAACGTGACCGCAGCCCGGGTCATGATCTTGAAATTCATGCTCGCGGTGCTCATTTCAAGAGTGATATCGGGGTCGAGCCGCTCGGCAACGATACTGTGGGATTTGGGAAGGAAGCGGTACAGGCCGGGGTCAAGTCCCTCAACATCGCTTGCCACGAAGTAAGTTTCAAGAGGGTACCGGCATCCGCTGGAGGGTATCGTGCGAAGCTGGATCGTTTCGGAAACGATCTTTTTGAACCCCTGGGTACACCAGAGTATGTATGAGAGGTCCTTCATGGTTATTGATGAGCGTGAGAAGAACCCGACCGGTTCATATCCTTCAATTGCTTTTCGGACGGGAATGTCCGGAACCTTGAACTTCTTCGGGCTCGGGAGTTTGATCTTTGTCTGTCCTTCCTTCAGCGGAAGTTCATGCGGGGGCTCCTTTACGCGGAGGACGAGGTCCACCGTGGAGTAGTCCGGGTACCGTGTCCCCATGATAAAATCCGTGCCGGTTGCATTCATGGTATATCCTCAATAGATCCGGGCGTTACGGGGAAATTGTCTGATTCGAAGAATCCTCGCGGATTCTTCTCTTCATCCGGGCGTTGGCCCGTCCGATTTCGAAGAATCCTTTCTGGATTCTTCCCCCGGCTCTGATGAGCCAGTCGGAAAAATAGACCCGGGAGGTTAACCCGGGTTTTGTGTGAACGTGTGTGTTGTGAAGGCCCGGCAGATCAGGCTGCGGCCTTCAGGTAGAGGTTGGCGTAGATGATCTCGCCTTTGCTCTTGGGGTGCCTCTCGCCAAGGTCGCCGATATAGTGGTCGAAGGTGGCCTTAGTGCCATCTACTTCCTTCTCAACAGTACCGACTTTCTGGTATCCGGGCATCATGAACTTGATCTTGCCAAGTACGTACATGTCGCCCTTGACCATCTGGCCACCGACACGACCTTCAACATCACCCTTGATGATGACTGTGCCACCCTCGGCATGGGTCGAAACATGGATGAACGCATCTTTCTCGATGATGATGGTGCCGCCGAGCATAAAGGTCCCGATATCGTTGCCGGCACTGCCCTTAATCCGGATGGTGCCGCCTTTCATGCCGCGCCAGTCGCCGCGGTATGCACAACCGACATGGTTCTTGGCATCACCGTCAACAACGAGTTCTCCGCCCTGCATCTGGATACCGCAGAAGGAATCCACATTACCCTTGACATGGATCTTCCCTCCTTTCATCCAGCCGCCGAGATACATGTCCGTGTTGCCGTTGACGGTAACAGATCCGGCAGTCATGCGGGCACCGATGTACTTCACGCGGGTGCAGTCCCCGTTGATGACAATATTCGTGTCAGCTGCGGTGTCCCCGGCGTTTCCGGTGACTTCAAAGAAGTCCCCAAGTTTCATGACGATTTTACCCTCGTGGCCGGGGAGATCTGCGATCTGGGCCGGGGTCTTTCCTGCAAATGCGTCAGGGGTGATGCTGTAGCCCTCGAACATGAGTTCGGGGACCTTTGTTGGTTTTAACGTTACTGTTGCCATGGTCGCACCTCATGCCTCCACATCGACATCAATGACATACGGGTGGGGGGCAAGGTATTCCCGGACCGGGTAGTTGATCAGGTTCATCGTGTAGGTGCCTTTCGTGAACGCCTGGGTGACATCGCGGGTGACCTGCGGGTTTTCGGGCATCTTCACGTTGACCCAGACCGTCTTCTTGTGGCCGTTGCTGACTACTTCGCCGTCCTTCACGACAATCTCGCCGGACTTGATGAAGCAGGCTGCCCGCTGGAATGCTGCCTCGATCTTCTCGGGGTCAGAGGGCATGTTCTTGTAGTTGAGGTCGTAGACGGCAACTTCGGCACTCATGCCGGGGGCCAGGCCACCGTAGACATTCTTCAGGCCGAGGCACTGGGCCGGGCCGGATCGGGTCATCTGGGCGATCTCGAAGAGCGAGAGTTCGCGGTCGATGCCATGGATGTTGGTTGCCTCGATGACCTTGTCCTTGTGCTTGAATGAACCGAGGGTTGCTTCGCGGGCCTTCTTTGACATCAGCCACTTGATGACGCGGGGGTAGCGGGTGAACGGGCCGGCATTGGGGTGGTCGGTTGTGATGAAGGTCCGGTTCATGTCCTTTGCAAAGAGTGCCAGCTCAAGACCGACTGCCCACTGGATGTCGCAGACCTTGCTCTGGGGATCGTACACGAACGGGACGATACCGGCTGCAGTCTCCAGCTCGACATCAACGTTGGTCCACTTGAGGTGGTTGAGACCGTGGAGGTGGTGCTCGAACGGACCGTCTGCGGTCATGGTCGTGGTCTCATCAAGGGTTACGCAGCCGAGGTCGATGGTGATGTTCTTCTGCTTGTTGACATAGTCCATGACTTCCTTTGCCTTAGAGTTGAAGTCGGCCCAGGTTGTCCCGCCATAGGCATGGAACTGGAGGTGGGTCGAGTGCATGACCTGTTCGCGACCGAACTTGTTCTTCGCCTTGATACCCTCTGCAATCTTCAGGGCGTCGATGGTCCCCTTGTAGTTGCCCGGGTTGCCGAGGTCGTTCTGGTGGAGGTGCATGGAGTGCGGGAGACCGAGGTACTCGTTGGCTTCGATTAATCCCCTGATGATCTCTGCCGGAGTGATCTCGAAGTACGGGACATTGTCGTTGAGGTTTAAGCAGTTGAGACCCCATGCCCATGCAGCAGTGCCGCCGGGGTTGACGACCTTGATACCGTACCCCTTGGTTACTTTCAGGAGCCATGCAATGTAGGCAGCGGTGTTCTCGACCTCGCCTTTCTGGAGGTATTCCATAACGAACCAGTTGTTGCCAAAGACCGGCAGCGCTGCTTCATCGATGATCGGGGTGTCGTGGATCTCCTCGTGGGTATGCGGTGCAAGGAGCGGGGGCATTGCCGCTTCCATGACAAAGGAATATCCCATGCGGCCATATTCGTAGCCGGTCCTGAAGACCGAGGGGATGGAGAAGCCGGACTCCATGCGGTAGCCGTTCTTCTGTGCCATGCCACTCCTGCAGGTACCCGACAGGAGTTTGTCCTCCGGGCGCATCAGCCGGCCTGCGTTGACCTTGGGGCCGGCAACATGGGAGTGAACATCCACTCCTCCGGCCATGACGACCTTGCCCTTTGCATCGATGACTTTTGCCGATGAGCTGACCTTGTCAACGATCTTTCCATCCTTCATTGCGATGTCAGCCACTTCGCCGTCAATCTTACGGGTCGGGTCGACAACATATCCGCCCTTAACAATGAGTTCTCCGTCTGCCATTTCAGCTCACCACCGGGTTGTGGGGATATTTCCTGTGTTCTTTGGCTGCAAGCCAGATCGGCTGCGTATTGGTCAGTTCGCACATGCGTTCGTATACGCGGTCGAACAGTTCCTCGTCACTCGGGACGCCGGGCAGGCCCTTGATGACGGCCCGGAACTGGATCGGGACATTGTCCATACGGTAGACGACACCGGGCTCATCCACACCGGCAATCCGGACCGGGATGTGCAGGTCGGCAATTTCGCTGGCCATGCAGAAGTTCGGGTCAATGGTTATGAACGGGTGCTTCTTGAGGTGCTGGACAGCCTGGATCGGGAAGTGGGCACCGGCATCGGTACCGACATTGACAAAGCAGTCAACTTCGTCCCGCATCGCAAGGTCGACTGAACTGGTCTCGCCCGGGTTCATGTGGGCATGGCTTCCCTTGGAAAGGTCAATGCAGTAGGGGAAACCGAACTGCCAGGACCAGACCTGTCCGGGGCCGGCGATGTTGTAGTGGCCCCGCATTGCCATGATCGAGCACTTGGTGTGGTTGTTGAGGTCACGGGTCAGGCTGATCGCGTGATCGATGTTGTGGTTGCGTCCATCAGTGTGCGTGCAGCCCATGCCGAAGAAGATCATGCAGAACTTGGCCTTCTTCATGATCTCGACGGATTCCTTGATCTTTTCGCGGGGGATGCCGGCGACGGTCTCGGGAATCTCAAAACCGCGGAGCACGGTCCGGAATGCATCGAAGAGCTCGTAATCGTGGCCCTGGTCGAGCATCAGGTGGTGGTCGGCAAGTTTCGCGGTATCGGTCTCACGCGGGTCGATGCAGAGGACGGTCCGCTGCATCTGGCCCTTCTGGGTGAAATAGCCGCGGGGGAAGATCGAGTACCGGGAGGTGTGCCTCGGGTGGGCGTGCATCGGGTTGCAGCCCCAGAAGACCACGACATCGGCACGGTTCTTTGCCTCGCCAAGGGTGCAGCTCGGGTAACCGTTGTCGAAGATGGCAAGGAACGAGGGGCCGTGGCAGATGGTTGCACAGTTATCAAGGACTGCGCCGGACTTCTCGGCAATACGGCCGACCGCGCTCATGCCTTCGCAGTTGGTTGAGCCAAACCCGTAGATGAGGGGCTTTTTGGCCTTGAGCATGGTCTTTGCCATCCAGTCGATTGCCTCATCGTAGGGGATCTCCTTCATGGAGCCGTCGGGCTGGCGCATCCGCGGGAGCTTCGGGCGGGTGGCGTCATTTGCATGGTGGAACAGGTTGGTCCCGATGATGCATGCATTGTGGACTTCGAGGATCTTGGTCTCGTCATCGCTCACAAGCACTTCAATATCATCGCAGGATGAGCCGCAATAGGGACATCCGACGCCTTTGATCAGTTTTGGCATTATAGTTTCCCTCCTTTCCAGAGCCCGACAGCGCCCTGCACAAGCTCAAGGGCGGATTTCAGTTTCTCGTTCGGTGCGGGTTCAATCGTGACCGGGAAGCCGCTGTACTGCGGAGTGCCGGTGGACTGGGTCCGGGGCGGGACAACCTGGTTGGCCCAGACGCCCTGCCGGATGTGGGCCAGGCCCGGGGGCACGTACTGCGTGGGCTCGATTGCCTTGACAATCACGGTACCGCATTCACTTGTCACGCGGACGTTGGTGTTCTTCCAGATGCCGGCTTTCTTCATGTCGTCCGGGTGCATCTCGCAGATGGAGCAGGCTTCAAAATAGTCCGGGTTGGTCTTGCCCTTCTCCATGGCAGCTCCCTCTTCAATGGAGCGCTGGGTGATCATGTTCAGGTGAATCTTTGACATACAGCACCTGCCTTCAGCTCATCCCGAGCATACCGGTATCTCCCTTGCCGGAAAGGGTGATCACTTTGTACGGACAGGCCCCGACACAGACGCCGCAGCCGGCACAAAGTTCCATCTTCACGTCCATGTTGATGGATTTGCCATCCTTGACGTGGTAGATCTTCTCTTTGGTTACCGGGTCGAGCGTGTAGAGCTCAAGCGCGTTGACCGGGCAGGCAACCACACAATTGCCGCAACCGGTGCAACGGTTCATGTTTACATGTACTGAAAACGCCATGCACATCACTTTTTGAAAGTTAATTGTATTTTTGTAGCAGCGATCAGTTGTTTACTGAAATTAATAAACATTTTGAATTACTGATCAATAGTTAATAAATTTGTTAAACACTCGTACATAAAAATTTTTTTGCACACATAATTAACACCGACGGAGAACCAGAGATCTCAAACACCTCGTTATAATTGTCCCGGCGCATCAGAATATTTTGAGAGAAAAGGAAGCCTATCGAAGAAAAACCCGACAAGTTAACTATTTTAAAACTTTATCCGTGAAAATTTAACAAATTTTTTTTACTCATAGACCGCATTCTAATTAAGTGATTACTAATGTATCTCAATAACATCGACACTGCCCAGTGCATCAGCTACAAAAAGGAGATAGAAGCAGACCCCAACGAAGCTAAATTCACGGCAAAGATTGAGGGTGACTGGCTCTTTGATGAAGGCGGGCCGCAGTTCCGTTCTTCTGTAAAAACCCGTGATAGCCCCTATATTATGGAAGCCAGCCACCCGAACTTTGCCGGCCCCGGTTGCCGTCCCGGCCCGATGGCATTTGGCCTCTTCTGGTTTGCCGCGTGTGTTTCGAGCACGTTCATGACAGAAGCATCAATGCGAAACCTGCAATTTACATCGATGAAGACACGGGTGGAGGCGGATCTTGATTACACGGCCCAGTTTGATCTTGGACAAAATCCGCTCATCAGCGAATACCGGGTCTACTTCGATGTTACCGGTGAGGTAACCGATGAGCAGGTTCAGGATCTCAAGGAGTATGCCCTTGCAAAATGCATGGGAATGTTTACCATCAAAAACGCAATAAGCCTCAGGGCTGAAGCCCGGCTTCTTAAATAATATGCATTCAACAATCCACATACGATGATGCGTTTAAACGCCGTTGAACCTGGCACAATACGTTCCGCGGCCGAAGAATATGTCCAATCCGGGCAATTATACTGCCCTGAAGCGATCGTTAAGGCCATCAATGACGGTTTTAAGGCGGGTTACCCTAACAGGATTATCGGGTTGGCATCCGGATTCTCATATGGTATAGGGGGGGCAGGATGCTCCTGTGCAGCAGTCACAGGTGGCGTAATGGCAATCGGGATGATTTTTGGCAGAAAAGAACCCGGTGATCCAGAGGTTGACCGCTGTCTGGGCCTTTGTCGGGAACTCCATACAATTTTCTCTGGCCGTCACGGATTCGTCTGTTGCCGCACCCTTATTCACGGGATGGCCCTAAACTCCATACCCCAGAAAGAGCAGTGCATTGACTTCACGGGCGAAGTTGCCGAGGAGGCCGCAAAAATCATTCTGCGCGAACTGAACCGCGAAAGGTCGCAAGAATAAGAAAAACTGCAAAAAAATCAGAACTGCTGTATCCAGTTCCCGGTTTCGCCCATTGCCTGATGTAGTACTGCGAGAATCCGGTTTGCCTCATCCACGGTTATATTCCACGCAATAAGCTCCCCGCCATCCAGCGCTACACCGCCTTTTATGGATAATCCCAAACCGCATTCAATGCAGAGATCTTCCTTTTTTAAGAGATGCGGGAGCTGGCCGGGGAAATCTTTGCCATACATCAGGGAGCGCAGCGGCTGCGAAGTGTGAGAATAATATAAGAAATCCACGTCTCTTCCCTCAATTGAAAAAAATACATACCAGCGAACATGCCGGAAAAATACCGGATTGACGATCCTGATACTGATAGCATCCTTTGTGGTCATGAAACCTCCCTGCTGTTCTTCTTTTTCAGGCTCACCCGGAACCGGTTGGTGTCGATCTTCCGGATCTTCACATCATATCCTGTACGGGAGAACGGTACATCGATCGTATCACGCTGGTCCCGGCGCACAATACATTCAACCAGGGATCCTTCCGGGGCTTTTTTTAAGAGCATTTTCAGCCGGATCATCAGGTTCGTACAGGTGAGATCCGAGAAGTCGGGGATAGTGCTGATATCATCGGACATGCGTGCCCCTCATTAGAAAAGAATTACCCGCTGGTGATTTGCTGCGACACCATTTGGCGAATAGAAGAGCAGGTTACCGAATTCACTTATGCTGATATTCAGAACTCCGGTCAGTTTCTGGTTCTTGGTCATCCCGCGTTTCTGCAGGGAGGGAGTAAAGCAAAAGAGCTGAAGGTTATCAGTTCCTGAAATGGCATCGATGACTTCCTGCATGTTGAAGAGTGGTGAGCCGGCATCAGGAATCTGGGTCCCGGTCAAAGCATAAATCCCGTCCTCGATAAAGATCACCTGGGTCGGGACACCATGAGCTGCGGCAGCAAGTGCCAGTGACAAACCGCCAAATGCAGACTCTGTCCCGTACGGGTGCCGGGTAATGAGGATAGTGAGCGGGGGGGACCGCTCCCTGTCGAGAACAGAAAACGTTGCCTGCATTCCTTCCTTTTTCAGCTGGATGGAGGCACAATTATCTGAGAGGATAATGTGGTTTCTCCGGAACTGGTCGATAATCTCGTTAAGGTTACGGATCTTTATTGGTTTAATCGTACAGGATGATATTGCAGTTCCCTTCCCGTCGTCCCAGGTGCTGTATCCTCTGGCTGCTGCACAACGTGCACAGGCAAGCATCTGGCAGGAAAGACCCCGTTTGGCAGCCTTTTCAAAAACGGCTTCCAGGCCCTCCCCGATATTCTCAAACTCTGTGGGTTTCTGGCCGTCATGGCCAACATGGACACCATCAAGATAACAGTAGAGATCAACGGAGGCATGGATCTCAAGTGCAGCATTCATTCCTTCAAGAAGGGCGGCTGAAGATCGGTTCATGTATGGTGATGTCAGGTGCAGGAAACCGACAAGGCTCGGTACCGGCTGTTCGTGCTGCCGTGCCAGTTTCATGACGTCTTTCCAGAATGAAGGCCTTCCGTTCAGGGCCAGACTGTTGTGAATGATCACCTGGTCCGGATTCTTCATCCGTAAGCGCTCAACCGAGATCCCGCGAAGGGCAAGTTCCTGGCTGTCACAGACAATTGTCACACAGGGCAGGGAGAGGATGACTTCCCAGAGGGAGAGTGTCTCCGGGTTGTGAAGGCTGTGAAGTGCGTCCCCACTCAGGAAAAGAGTAAAAACAGCTTGCCGGTTTTTTGTTGAATGGAGCAGATTCTCAGGGTGGAGCTTAATAAAGAAGAACTTCAGGCACTGCTCCACCCAGCCAAGACGCTCGCTGTTCATTGATTCGTTAAAGAGGAAAAAATGGGAGCTCATGCCGGTTGTTCCTTATATACCTTTGAAATATGTGAGGTTAAAAATTTTGTATGATTCAAGACCAGGTCACTTTTTTGTGAGTTTCAGTTCCCAGAGGCCTGATCCCACTTTGCGGCTCTCAATGGTCATCCCATTGTCCTGTGCATACTGCGGGATCGTGTTTGCTGCTGCCGGCGGGTGATCGCAGGTCACAATGAGTTCATCTCCTTTTTCAAGTCCGGCTGTTGATTTCTGGACTGCAAGGAGGCAGTACGGACAGACTTTTCCGGTAATATCAAGTTTCTTCGTTGCCATCTTTTTCACCTCTCCTATGCTCCCATTCCGAGTGATTTCAGGATTGAAACCGCGAGGCCGGAAACCCACAGGGTGAAAACAACCGACCCGATGCACATGCCAATGACAAAGCAGAACGATTTCACATTTCCCTCAGCAGTCATGACCAGCTGGCGGAGCGGGCAGCCCCCGAGCAGGACACCAATAAGCCCGACCGCTATTCCTCCGACCAGCGCAAGAATGATGTATCCTGTGATCGTCAGTCCGGCTGGTGCTCCAGAAACCGGCGCAAGTCCCTTGCTTATCAGCCAGAAGAATCCTTCGAACGCGGGGGGGAAGACAATTTTGAAGATCAGGAAACCGATGAACGCTCCGAGAATCAGGGCAAGGAATCCGTACAGGAGCCGGGTGTGACGGAACATAATGAAGTCACGGAACCCGCCAATCGAGCAGAACCCGCTCCTCTGGCCAAGCCACCCGATGAGAAGCCCGAGCAGGAGTGTCACGATGGGAACCGCGATAACTGCTGTTTCTTTTGATAAGATGCCTGCAAGTGCCATGGTTATGCCTCACGCTCCGCAAGGGCAGTTGCGATTTTGATCCCTATGACAACCCCGATGATGATCGCAATGACCCCGATAAGAGCCACAACATCACCATACCCAATCCGCAGTCCCATACGGTAGGGGCAACCTCCCATGAAAAGGGCAAAACTCATGAAAAGGATTCCGCCCAGAAGGTACCAGATATACGATACAGTGGTACCGGCCTTGGTACGGAACTCCTCATAATATCTCGCAGATACGAAAGCGCCGATGAGGACCCCGATGATGGTGAGAGTCGGCAGGATTGCATTCTGTGAAATCGGCGCCGCGGCAAGTTTCATGCCGGTAAGATCGTTGATACCGATATTCACGAGATCACGGGTGTGGCAGGCAACACAGAAGCCATAAGCTTCCGGGCCGCCGGCACTGATCAGGAGCAGTTGTACGATCGCAGCAAGGATACCAATCACGAGCCCTGCAAAAAGAGGATTGCGTGCTATCGTATCAATGAACGATGAGGTTTCTTCTGGCACAGGTATGAAATCAGCCATGATCATAGGTGATGAGGCACGGTAAATAAAGTTACTGAAACAATTCATGATGTTAAGTGAAAAAAGTTGATCGGTTTTTTTACTGATACTGAAGTATTACCCGGAACAATTGTTTTTCAGACAGATACGAGGACGTTGAAAAATTTTCCAACGTGCAAAAAAGAAACGGATGAATAACCTGGAACGCTCAGGGAGAAGGACTCTCAGCCATTTTTTCCCGGACTTCATCGTTATGCATGACGATATCAAAGGCAGGACCAGTGAGACAATAGCCCTGCTTGTCAAATGCATAGACCGGGAACTTGACGATATCTTCCGGAACCGGCTGTGCGGTGAGTTTTTTAAAGTTGATAAGATCGCGGACATTGAGGCCGATACGGTCACACAGATCCCTGAGCTCTTTGATCCAGCGCTTGAGATCACGGACATCCGCCCCGTCCCACTTGAAGATCTGGTACAGCTTCATGTAGGCATCCCGTTCGAGAATAATGTGGGTTGAAGTCTTGTCGGATTTTAAATAGAAATCAAGGAAGGTTCGGACATCCTTGACCTGCTGGGCATTCTCATACGAGATCGCACGCAATTCCTTGATGAGATCTTTTGTCTCTTCAGGAGCGGTATTTGGATTAATGGTTCCGATTTGCTTTGAGAGATCCTTAAGGCTCTCTTCAACATCTTTGAGCTCGCTTATCATATCCTCAAATTTCTGGTTGAGCTCCACCCCGAAGAAAGCCTCCATGTATTCCGACGATTTCGTCATAGGTACATAATTGGTAAACTAATGGTATAATCATTAGTACTGTGATAACTTCTATCAGTTAACACAACCAATACCTGCTGATATGGTACGCCAGCGCAGACCAATAAACCAGGACCTCTTTTCCAAAGGTGGGATCATCACCGAGCGTGATCCTGACTTCTGTATTGTCCGCCTCCGGATGCCGGCCGGGATGATCAGCCCTGCCCAGCTCAAGGAAGTCGGGGAGATAGCAGCCCGGTACGGGGTCGAGAAGGTTCACCTCACAACCCGCCAGACCATGGAGTTCCCGCATGTAGACCCCTCAAAGCTGGAACCGCTCCTTGCGGACCTGGAGAAGAACGGGACGCCACTTGGCGCAGAGCGCCAGGAGGTTGTTAACGTCACCTCATGCCTTGGCACCCGGAACTGCAAGTTCGGGATCATAGACAGTGTTGCCCTGGCTGAAGAGATCGACAAAAAATTTTTCGGTAAGGATCTTCCGGTAAAAGTCCGGATTGCCATATCCTCCTGCCCAAACGGCTGCGAGAGCGAGCGGCTCAACGAGATCGGGATCACCGGTATCCAGAAACCCATCCGTGACCCGGGCCTGTGTACCGGCTGCGGCACCTGTTGTCATTACTGCCGGGAGAAAGCGATTGAAGTGATTGACGGGATTGTCGTTCTCCACCCGGGAAAATGCATGGAGTGCGGGTTCTGTATCCTGCCATGCCCCTTCCATATTATCCAGGGTGCCCCTCCCGAGTATAAGATAACCGTTGGTGGACACAGGGGAAGGCACCCGAAAATCGGAAGGCACCTCATCACGGTAAAGACCCAGGAAGATGTGATTCGTGTTGTCGATAAGATCATCTACTGGATCTACCGCCAGGCCTCAACCGATATGATGCTGCCGGAGCAGCTGGATGAACTCGAGTTTGACAAGTTCAAGCAATCGATAACCCAGATGATAGAGGGCTGATTTTTCAGCCGTCCTTTTTTAGTTCCCGGTATCTGGCGGTTCAGCCGGCAGAAACCTTTAATGTCTCATCTGTTCTATTGCCCGCTTGAGGCACTTACAGGTGCCAGGAGGAGAAATCATGAACATGGTATGGGACAGGCATGTATCCAGCGGCATCCGCGAGCTGGGATATGATATCAGGACACATACGATGGCGGTGGTATTTCCCGGAAATGTCGTAAAGTATCACGCACCGGTACCGTATGACATGTATGCAGCGATCTTCCACGCCCGCTTCCCCGAGCGGCTCTATAAGGAGACGGTTGAGGGACAGATCCCCACGGTCAGCGGCGCGTAAGCATTTGTCGTAGCACGGGTTAACCCCCAGTGAAGGGATATCGTACTTCAGGTTCCGTATCATCGGGGAGATTAATCAAAACCCCGATGATGAGAAGATACTCGAAGAAATTCTTCGAAGAATGGTGATGCGTTCTTCTCCGTTTCGATTCTCGCTCCGCTCAAATCCTCTACCCCTTCGAAACTCGAAGAAATTCTGATGAATTTATTCTCATTCTCGATTCTCGCGTTGCTCAAATCTTCGAATTCGAAAGAACCATCTCCGACCAAAACCAACACAGAATCATGGCAGAGCACCTAGCGGAACCCCTCATCTACCTGAATAACGCTGCAACAAGCTGGCCCAAGCCGCAGGAAGTACTGGATGAGGTGACCCGGTGCCTGCAGGCACCCTTCTTTGAACACGGGCGCTCGACCGCTGGCGGAGTCACCGATTATCCGTCAGCAACACGGGAAGCCCTCGTCCATTTTTTCAACGCTGAACACCCGGATCATTTCATTTTCACCCAGAATGCAACGGATTCCCTGAACATTCTCATTCACGGGTTTGTGAAAAAACAGGGAGCACCATTCCATGCTATCACGACGGAACTGGAACATAACTCGGTCCTGCGCCCCCTTAATGCCCTTGCACAGGAGGGCCGGCTCTCCCTCAGCACGGTTCCATTCGACGACAATTTTCAGGTTCCCCTGCGCGAGCTGAAAACCGCGATCCGGCCGGATACCCGGCTCATCGTCATGAACCATGGGAGCAACGTGCTGGGTTCGCTCCAGAATATCCGGCCCGTGGCCGAGTACTGTGCAGATCATAATATTTTTCTTATCGTGGACGGGGCCCAGACTGCCGGGCAGGTCCCGATCAACCTGTCGGAAATCCCGGCAGGGGCGTTTGTCTTCACCGGCCATAAGGCGCTCTTCGGCATGCCGGGCATCGGCGGGTTCTATCTTGCGGACCCGGAAGCGATCCTTCCCGTCCGGCAGGGTGGCACCGGCACGGATTCGCGTTCGCTTTCCCCTCCAGATGAGATGCCGCAGCGGTTTGAGCCCGGTACTCACAATTATCCCGGCATGGCATCGCTCCTCGCCGGCATCCGGTTCATTGAACGAGAGGGTATGGACGCGATCAGCACGAAAGGCAGGGACCTGACCGCCCTGTTCCTCCGGGGCATTGGTAAGGATCCGAATATCATTCTCCACAACCCCTCCCCCGACCTCCCGGTCATTTCGTTCAACATCCGGAACCTGGACAACGATGAAGCCGGGTACATCCTGGCAAAAGCGTACAATATCATCACCCGCACCGGTCTCCATTGTGCCCCGCTTGTGCACGAACGGATTGATGGCGGGAAAGGATCTGTCCGGGTGAGCCTGTCCTGCCTGACAACCCCCGAAGAATGCCGGCAGGCTGCGGAGGCAGTCCGGGAGGTGGCAAACGGTGCGAATCCTTAAGTCCACAAGGTCCAAGGTCTGTGTCGATGGGGCGCTGATGAAAGAGTATGTCCTTGATGAACCGCTCTCAGGACCGTTCCTGCAATTCCTTGAGAAGTTCGGCACGGTCCGGCATATCAGCCAGATGAAGAAGCCGTACTTCTCGTTTGAAAAGGAGCATTACATCACCGTCAAGGGATTTGTCGGGGATCTTAGTGTTGAGGTCCGGTACCAGAAAGTGGGACTGGACCTTGTCAGCGATTACTTCCACCTCCTGCTCTTTTACTCGCAGCAGGGAGAGTCCGGTACCAGGACAATGCAGGGGATCGAAGAAAGCATCCAGGAGAAGATGAAGATCCGCCTCCAGCCTTCCGGGGGAACTGGTACATGATCCCGTCACGCCGGGTTTTCGATGAACTGGCCGGTGAATATGACCGCTGGTTCGATGAACACCCGGTGACATGGGAGTCCCAGATCCATATGCTCCGGTCCGCGGTTCCTGGCGCCGGGCGAATCCTTGAGGTTGGTGTTGGTTCGGGCCGGTTTGCCGGGCCGCTTGGTATTGGTTGGGGCATTGATCCCTCACGGGAGCAGATCCGTTTGGCACAAGAGCGGGGAGTGGTGGTTGTCCTTGGAGAAGGTGAGCACCTGCCCTACCGGCCGGGATCGTTTGATTGCGTGCTGATGATGACGGTGATCTGTTTTGTGGAAGATCCGCAATCCCTCTTCCGCGAGGCATTCCGGGTACTGGCACCTAAAGGATGTCTTGTTGTCGGTTTCCTTGAACGGGAAGGGGAGATTGCTGTGCAGTACCGGGAGGAGAAGACAAAGGGCCGGTTTCTCCGGTATGCAAAGTTCCCTTCTGTTGTGGAAGTGACAGATCATTTTGAGCGATCGGGTTTTTCTGCGAATTCGGTTGTGCAGCGGACACGGGGTTTTTCTGTTATGAAAGCAACAAAAGAACAAAGAACTGGCGGGCACTAGTAGAGTACGAGACCCTGGATCCAGAACACAAGAGCGGGTGTCTTGTCTGCGGGAAGGACCTGAAGTACCTGCCGGAACCGGTAACTGCTGCCTGTTTTTATTGCGGGGAGATGAAACAGACAACCGCGATGTGCGTTGATGGCCATTTCGTCTGCGACCGGTGCCACCGGGCCCCGGCCGAGGAGATCATCGAGGCGTTCTGCAGGACAACAGGGGAGCGTGATCCGCTGGTAATCGCAGAAACGCTCATGGACGCACCCCGGGTGAAGATGCATGGCCCGGAGCACCACTTCCTTGTGCCCGCGGTCCTCCTTGCTGCCTATTACAACATAAAAGGAGAGCCGGAAGGAAAACGGCAGAAGATCCCGCAGGCCCGGCAGCGTGCCGCCCTTGTCAAAGGCGGCTTCTGCGGCTCCCATGGCGCTTGCGGGGCTGCGGTCCGAAACCGGGATCTTCATCTCGCTTGTGACGGGTGCAACACCCCTCTCGCGGGAAGGATGGCAGCTCTCAAACCTGGTGACGGCCAAGAGCCTTGAAACGATTGCCCTGCATGGCGGGCCCCGTTGCTGCAAGCGCAACACGTTCCTTGCGATCCTGACAGCGGCAGAGTTCTGCCGGGAGCACCTCGGTATGCAATTGCCGATCCATGAACCGGTGAGATGCCATTATTATGCCAACAACGGGGAGTGCCTGGCAAAGGAATGCCCGTTCTTCCCTGAGTGATCTTCCCTGAGATCGTATTACCGGAAAACGGGCTGCTCATTCCCAAAGGATTTCACTGGAGCAGACCTTCGAAGAAATTCTGATGAATTTCTTCTCTTTCTCGATTCTCGCTCTGCTCAAAACTTCGAAACTCGAAAAAGTCCATCAGGACTTCGGGAGCGAGAAGGGAGGCAAACCGACCTTCGAAACTCGAAGTCGGAGAGGTTTCTCAAAACCTTGACGATGAGAGGAAATCTGTGGGATTCCTTCGAAGAAATTCTGATGAATTTCTTCTCGTCCTCAAGGTTCTTGCGAACCTTTCGGATAAAAAAAATTGTGTGATGGATGTGCTGTTCAATAGTTGATCGTCCGCATTTTGGTAAGCGTGTCAACTTCCATCTTGCGGTAATACGATTTCGGGTGGCCGCAGGAGGGGCATTTCCAGTTTGCGGGAATGTCTTTGAAATCCGTGCCGGCCTTGATTGGCTCTACTGCCATGACTTTGTTCTCATACAGTGCCATTCTGTCGGTGTTGACCAGGATAGTGTTGTTGAATGCCTTGGTCTCACCGACTGCCGGGTCATAGATATGCCCGCACATCATGCATACGTACTTGTCCATGGTTGGTATCTCCTCGTCTCCTTATTTCTTCATGTAGAGGTGGCCGTAGACGGTCTCGCCCTTCCGCTTGGGGTGGCGCTCGCCAAGGTCGCCGATGTAATCGACAAAGGTTGCCTTGGTTCCGTCAACGTCCATTTCCTGCTCACCGACCGGCTTGTAGCCGGGCATCATGACGTTGATCTTGCCAAAGACGTAGATCTCTCCCTTGACCAGCTGGCCGCCGACACGGCGGTTTGCATTGCCCTTGAGGATGATCTTGCCACCTTCCATGTGAGTGCCGAGGTGGATGTCGACATCGCCTTCAACGATCAGCGTGCCGCCGATCATGAAGCTGCAGACATCGGAGCCTGCATTGCCCTTGACGCGGAGTACTCCGCCGGACATGCCTCTCCAGTCGCCACGGTATGCAGCGCCAAGGTAGTTGCCGGCGTTGCCGTTGATGGTGAACTCGCCGCCGGCCATTGCAAGGCCGCAGAACGAGTGGACATCGCCGTTGACGGTGAGTTTGCCGCCCTTCATCCAGCTGCCCGTGTACATATCGCAGGCCGAGTTGACAACCATCTCGCCGGCGGTCATCTTGGCACCGAGGTACTTCATCTTGGTGCAGTCTCCATTCACGACAATCTTCGTATCAGCTGCAGTTGCTCCTGCATCGCCACTGATGGTGAAGAAGTCACCAAGTGTGGAGGTCTCCTTGCCCTGGTATGCGCCGAGCTTTGCGATGTCAGCGGCCTTCTTGCCGGCAAATGCGTCGGGGTTGACGTTCTCGCATTCAAGGTAGAGTTCCGGCTGCTTTTTTACTGTGAGTGTAACCGTGTTCATTCTTATTCACCTCATGCCTTGGTTGCGTCCACCGTGATGATGTGCTGGTGCGGTGCATAGCTCTCGGGGACCGGGTAGTTGTTCTCATTAACGCTGTAGTAGCGGAGGAACTTCTCGCGGATGTCGTGCATGACCTGCTTGTTCTCGGGCACCTTTGCATCGACCCAGAAGGTGTGCTTCTTGCCCATGTCGACGACCTTGCCGCCTTCGACACAGATCTTGCCGTCCTTGAAGAGGTAGGCAACATTGGCGAATGCCTTCTCGATCTCGGCGCCGGCTGAGGGGAACTTGTCCGGGTTGATGTTGTAGATGGCGATGTCGGCATTCATGCCAGCCTTGAGGCCACCAAAGTCCTTTGCAAGACCGAGTGCCTTTGCGGGACCTGCACGGGTCATGCAGGCAAACTCGTACAGGGAGAGCTCCTTGTCGATACCTGCAAGGTGGGTTCCGGCAATGACTTTGTCGGCGTTCTTGAAGGTGTTGAGGCGCTCGTCGCGGTACTTCTTGCTCATGAGCCAGGCGTAGACACGCGGGTAGCGGGTGAACGGGCCGGCGTTGGGGTGGTCGGTGGTGATGAAGCAGCGCATCGGATCCTTTGCAAAGAGTGCAAGTTCAAGACCGATTGCCCACTGCTTGGCACAGCCGCTGATGTTCGGGTCGTAGATGTATGGCACGATACCGGCTGCGGTTTCGAGTTCAACGTCCACGTTGAACCACTTGAGGTGGTTGAGACCGTGGAGGTGGTGCTCGAACGGGCCGTCGGCAGTCATCGTGGTGGTCTCGTCAAGGGTGACGTTACCGGTATCGAAGGTGATGTTCTTCTGCTTGTTGACGTAGTCCATGACTTCCTTGGATGCAGACTCGAAGTCGCCCCAGTTGGTTCCCTTGTAGGAGTGGAACTGGAGGTGAGTCGAGTGCAGGACCTGCTCGCGGCCGAATGTGTTCTGGGCCTTGATGCCCTCTGCGAGTTTGAGGGTGTCGAGAGTGGTCTTGTAGTTGCCGGGGTTGCCAAGGTCGTTCTGGTGGACATGGAACGAGTGCGGGAGTCCGAGGTACTCGTTTGCCTTCATCAGGCCGGTCACGATCTCGCCGGGGGTAATGTCGAAGTATGGGACCGGGTCGTGGATGGTGAGACAGTTCAGTCCCCATGCCCATGCTTCGGTGCCGCCTGGGTTGACACACTTGATGCCGTATCCCTTGGTCTGGCGCAGGATCCAGGCAATGTAGGCTGCAGTGTTCTCGATCTCCTGGTTCTTGAGGTATTCCATGATGAACCAGTTGTTGCCGAACACCGGCAGTGCACCCTCATCGATGATCGGGGTGTCGTGGATCTCTTCGTGGACATGCCGTGCATACAGCGGGGGCATGGCGGCTTCCATGGCAAAGGTGAATCCCATGCGGGCGTATTCGTACCCGGTCTTGAAGACGGTCGGGATTGACTTGCCGCCCTCGATCCGGGTGATGCCAGCCTTTTTGTGGGAGTCGAAGTGTTTGTCCTCGGGACGGTACCAGCGTCCTGCATTGACCTTGGGTCCTGCCACGTGGGCATGGATATCAAGGGCACCTGCCATGACGGTCTTTCCGGTTGCATCGATTGTCTTTGCGGAGGAGCCGACTTTGTCAACAACCTTTCCGTCCTTGACGCAGATATCCTTCTTGTCGCCCTTGATGCCCTGGACCGGGTCAAAGACGTGTCCGTTCTTGATGATGAATTCAGACATTTACTGTCCCCCCTTGGCCATGAGTTCGTCAACACGCTTGTTGATCTTGGTTAAGAGTTCCTCGTCCGTGAGCATGCCCTCGGGCGGCTCAACGACCTTGCGGGTCTCGATCGGGACGTTGTCCATACGATAGGCGCAGCCGCCGGTCTCGACACCGACCATGGCAACCGGGATGTGGAGATCGGAGATCTCGGTCGTGCAGTTGATGTGCGGGTCGATGGTGACGGTGGGCTTCCTTGAGGAGCTGATCATTGCATCCACAGGGAAGTGTGCACCGGGATCGGTTGCAATATAGAAGCAGGCTTCAACTTCGCTGCGGTTGAGGAGGTCGACAGAGGTCGTCTCACCGGTCTGGTGGCGTGCCTGGTCTCTCCTCGAGAGGTCGACTGCGTACGGGAACCCGTACTGCCAGCCAAGTACCTGGCCGGAACCGGTGACGTTCCAGTGACCTCTCATGGCCATGATCGCGCACTTTGTGAAGTCGTTGAGGTCACGGGTCAGGTTGATGGCGATATCGATGTTGTGGTTCCTGCCCATGGTGTGGGTAAGGCCCATAC
>JAAZNH010000314.1 GCA_012798365.1 Methanomicrobiales archaeon
CGCAAGGAAGGATGGATCCCGCTCAACGTCTTCGCGGAGTTGTGTTTCATGGGCGATCTTATCCTGGATGGCCTGCATCTGTTCTTTGAGCACCGCGATCTCCTGATCCTTCTCCTGTTTAATGATCGCGATCTCGTTCTTGTATTCTCGCTGGTTGGGCCGGGTGATATACAAAATCGATTCCCCTGCACGATATTGACGTTCTCGATCAGTTTCAGACATCCGGACGTATGCCGCATTCAGGTAACCGGTGTGCCGCATTATACCCTCAACAAGATCGATCCCCATTGTCTTTGCACCGTGGGTTCGGAAATATGCCCGGCATGAATGAGGGGTGACTTTCTGCCGGTCCCCGCGAAGAGTCCGCACGGTCTCGCCATCGACAGCATCATAGAGGGATCCGAAGGCTTGGGACAAGCTGGAATAGGAAGAGGCAAACAACCGTTCGTCTTTGTCCGGTCGGGTTTGCCGCATATTCCGGGCACGGGTATCGGCATCACGGATCCACTCATCCCGGCAATTCAACCAGATTTGTAGGTACTCCGCTGCCTCCTCGTTCAAGAACACC
Organism: Methanomicrobiales archaeon; assembly: GCA_012798365.1. GTDB lineage: Archaea > Halobacteriota > Methanomicrobia > Methanomicrobiales > Methanospirillaceae > Methanoregula. The sequence continues at coordinate 569 of JAAZNH010000314.1, forward strand.
TTTCCGCCCCTCCGGCCCTTTGCGATCTCTGGCCTGACATTTACAATATTCCCCCGCACATCGGAAAGCAGAAGTTTTGATGTTTCTCCGATACGACAACCGGTCGAAATCCAGAATGTGAGGACGGCTTTCATCCGGACGTCAGCAAGATCCATCATCCGCTGCAGGGTTTCCAGTTCCAGCGGCTTGTCGTCCCGCTCCTCAGTCTTCCGGGTTTTGACAACCTCCATGTCCAGTTCATCAAATACCACGCCATTGATCCTCATGAACCTGGAAATCGCGGCGAGGTATGTCCGGCGGGAATTGGCAGAGACTTTTTTCATATGTTCGCTGTCGAGATAATCCATGAGTTTTTCGACAGCATCGGGATTATCGCCGGATACGTGTAAGTGCAGCTCTTCGAGAGGCACATCAAGGTATCGGGCAAAACCGAGGAAGGCATTATTGTACGTCTTGATGGTCTCCCGGGACCGCCCGGCCCGTTCCAGGGTTTTCAGATATACTGACACGCTGCGAACCTTTTTTGCGTTGCCGGCCACCATAACATATACCCAATCTGAACGGGGAGATTATTAAGATAGCTGAAAATTGATGCTATCGAATCAAATTAAAGGGACATAACGGTGCGGCATGGCGATTGCGTTCGAGAGTCTTTACAGTGATATTGCAGGGAGAAGCGGCAAACTTACCGTAGGAAAGAAAGTCATCCGGACACCTGCACTCCTGCCGGTCATCAACCCCCACCTCCAGCTCGTTACCCCAAAAGAGATGGAGAAGATGGGTGTCGAAGCACTCATCACAAACGCGTACATTTTTTCGCAGAGCAAGCAGTTCCGCGACCGTGCCCTTGCAGAAGGTCTCCACAAGGTTCTCGATTTCAATGGCGTGATCATGACCGACTCCGGGTCCTTCCAGCTCTCGGTGTACGGCCAGGTCTCGATCACCAACACCGAAACACTCTCGTTCCAGCGCGATATCGGCAGCGACATCTGGGTACCGCTCGACATCCCCACATCCCCAAACTCCGACCGTGCAACAACCGAGTCCGAACTTGCAATAACGATGCAACGCTTAAAAGAGGCAAAGGACGTTTTCGGTCCCGATGCCCCGCTGGCCGGGCCGGTGCAGGGCGGGATCTTTGAAGATCTCCGCGAGCGGGCCGGAAAGGAAGTCACCGATCTCGGTTTCTCGTTCTGCCCGGTCGGGGCCGTTGTCCCGCTGATGGAGAATTACCGGTACCGGGATCTCGTCAGCGTGGTGATGGCAGCAAAACGGACCCTCTCGCCATCGGCCTGCATCCACCTCTTCGGCGCCGGCCACCCGTCCATGTTTGCGCTGGCAACCGCGATGGGCTGCGATCTCTTTGACTCAGCGGCGTATGCACTCTATGCAAAAGACGGGCGGTACATGACCCCCCACGGGAGTTTCCGGATCGGGGAACTCATCGATCTCCCCTGCGCATGTTCAGTCTGCCGGAGCCACACGGCTGAAGAACTGCGCGATGCAAAGGACCGGGAACGACTCCTTGCGCTCCACAACCTGCACGTGACTCTTGCAGAGATCGCACGGATCCGTCAGGCAATCTTTGACGGCACGCTCTGGGAACTGGTGGATGAGCGCTGCCGTGCCCACCCCCAGCTCCTTGCGGGCTACCGTGCCCTGCTGGACCATGCGCCGGCTCTTGCACAGCATGACCGGGTCTCGAAGCGCCGGTTTTTCTATCGCGGTGATGAGAGCTGCAGGCGCACCGAAGTGCTCCGGTACCAGCAGAACCTTCCGCGGGTTGCAGTCGGAAAGACCGTGCTTGTCGCGTTTGAAGGCGGTATCCGGGATGAGTTCGAGACAACGCTCTTCTTCAAGCCGCCGTTCGGCCCGTACCCCAGAGAGCTCAAAGAGACCTTCCCCATCGGTCCCTGCGAGATCCCGGAGTGGGACGAGGTGATGGTCAGGAAAGGACTGGAAGGCATCCGGATCCTGCGGGAGAAGAATCCCACCAGCACATTCACGGTCTCCTGCCAGAAACGCTGGGAACCGGTTGTCCGTAACGTGCTTGGCGATATCGAGGTGCGGCATGACGCGGTTTAACATCCGGAAGCGTGACGGGCTCGCCCGCACAGGCACGTTCGAGCCCGAGAACGGGCCTGCAGTAAAACTGCCGGCAGCAGTTGATACGGAAGCGCTCTTTCCGGCACTGGCGGCACAGGCAAATGCGAATATCCCGCTTTCCGCCCCGGCTTCCTTTGTGAAGCAGTATTTCCCGGCTCCCGGAAGCCAGCCGGTTCCGATCCACCCGCAGCACGAAAACCGTGCGGCGAGCGGGGATGCCGTGATTATTACAGGCTGGCACACGGCAGCTGCCAATCCCCGCACGTACGTGGACTGGCTCATCAACCTGAAAGAAAAGACACCGGTCGACACCGTGTGGTATGCTCCCGCCGCTGCGCTTCCTTCAATGGTTGCAATCCTCTGCTACAGCGGGTTTGAATTGTTTGATTACAAGGCTGTTGACCTGAAATCCGCCCAGGGAATTTTCTGTACACCGGAAGGAGAGTTCCCCAAGGAATCCATGGCCCAGGGCTTATGCACCTGTCCGGGTTGTGCAGCCGGGGATCTCAAAGAGCACAACCGGAACGCGCTCCGGCAGGAGATCGCGCTGGTCACCCGGTTCATTGAGAACGGCCTGCTCCGCGAACTGGTGGAATCCCGGTGCCGGATGGATGCAAACCAGGTCGCCATCATGCGCCACCTGGACCGGAATTATGCGTTCATTGAACGCGTCCAGCCCATCGGCCGCGCCGGCGTGATGCGGGCAAACTCCGCCGAGTCCCAGAACCGGGCGGAGGTCCGGAGATTTGCAGAGCGGCTCATTGAACGCTACATCCCGCCAAAGACCGCGGAAGTCGCCGTCCTTTTGCCCTGCTCGGCAAGAAAACCGTACTCGCTCTCGCAGAGCCACCGCAGGTTCCAGATGGCAGTCGGGAACCGGGCCCATGAACTGATCGTCACCTCTCCGCTCGGCCTTGTCCCCCGCGAGCTCGAGACCGTGTACCCGGCAATGCACTACGATGTGCCGGTCACCGGGTACTGGGACGCCGAGGAATGTGCGTTCATCGCAGATATCCTCACCCGGTATTTCAGGAAACACCCGTACCGCCGCATCATCGCCCATCTCGAGGGCGGTGCGCTTAAAGTAGCGGAGATGGCAGCAGCAGCCTGTGGGATTACGCTTGAATATTCCTGCAAAGAACATCCCGCGAGTGATAAGGCCCTCAATGCGCTGGATGCAGCCCTTGCCGGAGAGCGGAAGATCAAGGACGACCGGCTCCACGGCATGATCTCGTACCAGTTCAACGCGGATGTGGATACGAAGGGCACCACGCTCCGGGGCCACTACCCGGAGATCTTCTACAGCCGGGGCAAGGAGCAGATCTTCTCCATCGATACGGGCACCGGCCTGCTGCGCCCGACTTTTGACGGCTGGAAACTGATCCCGGAGGGCCTGCGGGTTTATATCGACGATTTTGTCCCGGAAGGGGATGTCCTCATTCCGGGAGTGGTCCGCACTGATCCGGGCATACGCGAAGGTGACGAAGTCCTGGTTGTGGGCCCGCGTGCCATGGCAACCGGAAAAGCTGCGCTCCCGTCGGAAGAGATCCCTCGTTCGCACAAAGGCGTTGCCGTCCGGGTGCGTAAGATAAAGAGGCTGTAAACCCAAATAATGCGTGGAAATCAGATCAGATTTCATCTGAACCTATCGCACTGGAGTGAAATCTTTTGTTTAAAATCGAGAAGACCGGCCCGATAGCCGACAAGATTTACGAGATGTGGGTGAACGCGCCGCATGTGGCGCATCATGCACAGGCTGGACAGTTCGTCATATTCCGCATTGATGAGAAAGGGGAGCGCATCCCCCTGACAGTCTCTGCGGTTGACGGAGATTCAATCCGGGTTGTTTTCATGGCCATCGGCAAGACCACGACCCATCTTGCATCGCTCCGTGCCGGGGATGCAGTCCAGGACGTTGCCGGACCGTTAGGAAAGCCCAGCGAGATAAAAAAGTACGGCACCTGCGTTCTTGTTGGCGGCGGCGTCGGGACAGCATGCCTGCCCATCATCGGCCATGCCCTCCGGGCAGCCGGCAACCGGGTCATCGGGATCGTGGGAGCACGCAACGCGGGTCTTCTCATCCTTGAAGAGGAGATGAAGAAGGCCTGTGACGAGCTGCACATCTCAACCGATGATGGCAGCAAGGGGTTCCACGGGTTTGCCGCGGATCTCTTAAAGCAGGCAATGGCCCGCGAGAAGATCGATGCGGTCTGGATCATCGGGCCCACCATCATGATGAAAGTCACCGCAGAAGCAACCCGCCCCGCGGCCATCAGGACTTTCGTGAGCGTCAATCCGGTCATGGTTGACGGCACCGGCATGTGCGGTTCCTGCCGGGTCACCGTTGGCGGCGAGACAAAATTCGCCTGCGTTGACGGCCCCGAGTTCGATGCCCACCAGGTTGACTTCAATGCCCTCATGCAGCGCATGCGGACCTACCAGCCGGAAGAGAAGGCATCCCTGGAGAAATTCCAGGAACACCAGTGCAAACTCGGGGGTGGCCACCATGCATGACCGCCCGGTCGAGATACGGGTCCATGACTTTGGCGAAGTCGACACCGGCATGAGCGCAACCGAAGCCCGGTTCGAGGCCGAGCGCTGCATCCAGTGCAAGAAGCCGCTCTGTGTGAAAGGCTGCCCGGTCAATATCGATATCCCCGCATTCATCCGCGAGATCGCGGCCGGCGATTTCCGCAAGGCTGCCGCCATCATCAAGGAACAGAACATGCTCCCGGCCATCTGCGGCCGGGTCTGCCCGCAGGAAGTCCAGTGCGAGGGCCAGTGCATTCTCGGCAAGAAAGGCAAGCCGATCGCCATTGGCGAACTGGAGCGTTTTGTTGCTGACCAGGAACGTGCCCAGGGCATGGTCATGCCGCAGAAGAAACCGGCAACCGGCCGGCGCGTGGCAGTTGTCGGTGCAGGCCCGGCCGGCCTGACTGCTGCTGCCGAACTCGCCCGCATGGGCTACCGGGTCACCCTCTTTGAGTCACTCCACGCGGCCGGCGGGGTCCTGATGTACGGTATCCCGGAGTTCCGTCTCCCCAAGGAGATCGTCAAGGCAGAGATCGATGCGGTTCTTGCTCTTGGCGTTGAGTTAAAACTCAACCATCTCGTGGGACGCAGCGTGACAACCAAGGAACTGCTCAGTTACGATGCCGTCTTCCTCGGCACCGGTGCCGGCCTCCCGTACTTCATGGGCCTGCCGGGCGAGAACCTGCCGGGCGTGTACTCGGCCAACGAGTTCTTAACCCGCGTCAACCTGATGCGGGCTGACCGGTTCCCGATCTTTGATACCCCCATCAAGCGCGGCAGCCGCGTGGTTGTTGCCGGCGGCGGGAACGTTGCCATGGACGCTGCACGCGTCGCAGTGCGGCTTGGCGGCAAAGTCACGCTCGTGTACCGGCGGCGCGAGGAAGATCTTCCCGCCCGGGTACACGAGATCGAGCGGGCAAAGGAAGAGGGCGTTGAGTTTGTCATGTGCGCAAACCCGGTGAAGATCCTGGGCGACCAGGCCATGACCGGTGTCGAGTGTATCCGGATGGAGATGTGTGCACTCGATGCTTCCGGAAGGCCGGAGCCAAAGGAGAAGGAAGGAAGCACCTTCACCATCGATGCCGATGTCTTCATTGCGGCAATCGGCCAGGGCCCCAACCCGCTCCTGATCGGGGAACTTCCGGAAATGAAGAAAGGCAGACGCGGCAATGTGACGATCGATGAGAACGGCCATACCTCGATGCGCAAGGTCTTTGCCGGTGGCGATGTTGCAACCGGTGCGGCAACAGTCATCCTTGCGATGGGTGCAGCAAAGACAGCCGCCCATGCCATTGATAAGATGCTCCGGGAAGAATAATCCGGTGTGCGCCTATCTTCCCTTCCCCTTTTTTCCCTCCGCCTATTTGTCCTGTTTTTTGCTGGTGCAAAAGGAATAAACCCTATTCTCCTATAATCAGATCATATGGCATTCTGCACATCGTGCGGTAAGGAACTGACCCCCGGCAATAAATTCTGTGAACACTGCGGGGCTGCTGTTGAGCTGCCCGCACCAGCTCCCGGCCAGGCCCCGCCGGTTCCGTCAGCTGCCCCGGCTGCTCCTGGCGCTCCTATCCCGCCGCTTGTTTCCCCCCCTCCGGTGAAAAA
>JAAZNH010000036.1 GCA_012798365.1 Methanomicrobiales archaeon
CATTCTCGGGCCGAATGGCGGGGGAAAGACGACGCTCCTCAAGGTAATCCTCGGCCTCATCCCGCCCGACCGGGGCACCGTCCGCGTCCTTGGTCAGGCCCCGGAGGAGACCCGGCACCGGATCGGGTACGTTCCCCAGATCCGGACCTTTGATTTCGACTATCCCATCAGTGTGCGGGGCATGGTCCTCTCCGGGCTGCTCGGCAGGAAGAACGGGATCATTCCCAAACGATACTCAGAAGAAGACTATCATTTTGCTGATGCTGCCCTCTCGACCATGGGTATCCTGCACCTTGCTGACCGGACCCTACGGGACCTCTCTGGAGGAGAACGCCAGCGGGTGGTCATTGCACGGGCGCTTGCTGGCAACCCGCAGGTCCTCCTTCTGGATGAACCAACGGTCTTTGTCGATGCACCTACTGAGACGAGGTTCTATGATATCCTGGCAGGCCTCGCAAAAACGATGACGATTCTCCTTGTCACCCATGACATCGGTGTCGTGGTGTCCCATGTCACCAAGGTCGGCTGCCTCAACCGCCGCCTCTTCACGCACGATTCAAAGGAACTGACCGGGGATTTGATCCAGAACGCATACCAGTGCCCGGTCGATATCATCGCCCACGGCCACCCCCACCGGGTGCTGCGCACCCATCCCGGAGAGGAAGATCGTGTTTGATTTCCTCTCTTTTACCTTCTTCCAGAATGCCCTGGTTGCGGGCATCCTGGCAAGCATCGCCTGCGGGATCATCGGTACGTATGTCATCATCCGGAGGATGGTGGCCATCAGCGGGGGCATCTCGCATGCCGCGTTCGGTGGCATTGGTATCGGGTATTACCTGGGTATCGAGCCGCTCCTTGGCGCACTGGTCTTCACCACGGGTGCCGCAATCACCATGGGCGAGCTCGAGCAAAAAGCCCACCAGCACATGGATACCCTCATCGGGGCCGTCTGGGCAACCGGCATGGCGCTTGGTATCCTCTTCATCTACCTCTCACCCGGGTTTGCCCCCGATCTCTTCGGGTACCTTTTTGGCAATATCCTGCTCATTCCCCGAAGCGAACTGCTCATCCTTGCCAGCCTTGTTGTGGTCATCGTCATCACGGTCGGGCTGCTGTTTTACGATCTTCTCGCTATCACGTTCGATGAGGAGTATGCAACGGTTACCAACCTTCCCGTGACAACCCTCACGCGGATCCTGCTGGTGCTCATCGCGTTAACGGTCGTGATGCTCATCCAGGTCGTCGGGATCATCCTGGTTATCGCCCTCCTCACGCTTCCGGCAGCGATCAGCAGGGAATTTTCCGGTGATGTGAAGACGATGATGATCTGCGCCGCCGCGCTGGGGATGGCATTCACCACGACCGGTATCTTCCTTTCGGCAGCGCTCAATGTTCCCTCGGGAGCGACAATTATCCTGGTCAGTGCCGGAGTATATGCGGGCGTACTTGTCCTGAAAAGGTTCCATAAAAACCGGTCCCGGGCGTGAACGATCCGGGATTCAGGGTGAAAAAAACCCGGACTCCCATGATGGCCCGGCGGCTTTGCCGCAGGGGTTCGCGCCACTCGTTCCGGTTTTTTTGGGTGGCCTGATACGATCTTGCGGTTATGAGCGTTGCCCGATTAGACCGGGGCCGGTACCCTGTGCGGTCACTCCGGGACGTGGTGACGGTGCATGATAGCCATGAGCCGTTCGAAGAACGGTCCGCGGAGCTCTTCAATCCTGATGGCCTCTTCCCATGACACGATCCCCCTGTCCTCTTCTTTCATGCGTTCCGGTTCAATCTGTAGGCAGTACGTGTTGGGAATCTGCTCCCAGAACCAGTCCGCGCTCCCGAACTGGATGAATGCCGGGTCCAGACCGGCGACATCTTCCAGGTCTGAATACAGCCGGTGCCCCTCGGGAGAATCTTCGAGACAGAGGGCAAGGTAGGCGATGCGGTATTCTATCGGTCCGGTTTCCCGCGTGTACCGTGAGACTGGCACGAGGTTCTCCTTGTCCGGTTCAGCTGCATGGACAAAATGCCCGTAGCAGCACTGGAGCGTGAAGCCGTGCGGGACCTTCATGCATTCCTGCAGGAGCGCAAGGAGAGGAGGATCGATGGCTCTGCTCCCTATCTCGCGGAAAAGGCCCTGCCGGTATCGCCCGCGGTCGTTCCCATAGTCAGGGTGGGCCACGAACGGGCGGGGCGGGGTGAAGGTCTCCATGCTGAATAGGTACTGGGTGCAATGCATTAATCCTGTGGGATGGATTGGTTGTGCACGGATGCGGGGAACCTTGACGGGGAAACAAGGTCAGAACTTCGGGATGACCCGCCCGGTCTCTTTCATGTATTCCCGGTACTCGTCCCCGAATTCAGCGATAAGCATCTCCTCTTCCTTTGGCACGCGGTGGACGTAGAGCAGTCCCCATGCCAGGACCCCGAAGACGAGCACCAGAGCGTTGGCGAGCACGAATCCCTGCGCGATGACAAAGATCCAGAAATGGGCGTACATCGGGTGCCGGATCTTTGTGTATATTCCGTTCCTGACAAGGTGGTGCCCCTCCTTGATCTCAAGGGCCATCGACCAGTTCTTCCCGAGATCGCGGTGGGCTGCGACAAACAGCCAGAGGTTGAGCGCGAAGAGGAGAAGGAAGGCGAAACGGATTGGGTCCGAAACCGAAAATGCGAACCCGTCGAGGTATGGCAAGAGAACTGTGATCACGGGTAAAAATGTCATGCCGATAAAGTTCAGGGCAAGGAAGAGGGAATCGGGGCCCCACCCGGCCTTCTCTTTTGTCTCCTGCCGGACAGCGTCCCTCCGGTAATACCCCCGAATCCCGAGCCAGATGACGAACAGGACGAGATACGATCCTTTCCAGAACAGGTCGTCCAGTGTGAACGCTCACCGCCGGCCGAACTCCTTCTGGATATCGGCCATCCATTGCGGGATACGGACATACTCCTGGGGGTACATGTCAGCAACGTACGGCTTGATATCGAGCACCGGGCTCTGGTCGATGGCATCGAGGCCTTCGACGGTGAGGTGCGTCCCGTCCCTTTTCAGGACACGAACGACCTTCATCAGGACCGGGTTGGGGCGTGCCGGGCTGCAGGTTGCAAAAATCCCCTGCTTCGGGTACTTCTCCAGCCCCGCCGGGTGGGTTTTTGCCAGTTTCCTCCCGTGGGGCGGTACGGCATGGCCCCAGTACAGGACAACGATATGCGAATACGCGTCGATCCCCTCAAGGTGTTCTGCAAGGTGCGGGGCAAGCACGATCTCCGACTTCTGCACCTGCGACCCGCGCATCGTCTCCATGGCAGATCCGCCGGCATCGTTCCGGTGCAGGCCGTCCTCCTTTGCCACGAGTGGCGGCTGTCCGATGTTGTTCTTCACGATGCCGATGGGCCCGATACAGATTTCGCCGGAGAAAAACTCGTTTCCTGTCATGGATGGATCCTGTGGACTGAACGGGGCTGCGGGCTCATGCCCGAAGGCTCCCAACTCGTACAAGGGAGGTATGCCCTCCTTTCACATAATTGCACGGGTTGGTTCTCCCGCACACACCGGATGCTGCGCTGTCCGTCCCCGCCTTGCCCTGCTGGTTTTTTCCCCCTTTTTGGGAAGAGGAATTCTCCCACACCTTACCGTTGAATGATAACCAGATCTTCATCCGGTTTCTGGACAAGGTTGTCACGGAACGCGTTTTTCACCGTGTTGAACTCCGCAACTTCCTCTTTTGTCACGGCGGGATCGTTCTTGACCTTCGTGAATAACGCGAAGAATCGGTCGGGAAATGCCTCCTCTTTCAGGGCAACGGTTACAGACTCACCCGTTGAGATCCGGGTGAGAACGATCCGGTAACTGTCCGCGTTGCGGTTTTTCGCAATTATACTGCGTGCCGCGTGCGACGTGTCGGTCAGTTCCGTTCCGTCCGGTCTGAGGAGGATGAAGCGGTCGGCAGTTGCGCTGTCCATCCCCGGCCCGGTGCCGGTGACATACCAGCCGGTGTGGAGCGCCCCGCAGGACGGGAGGTAACTGGCAACGCTGATATCGGAACGTTGCGGGATTTCGTCGCCCCAGAGAGCACGGATCCCTGCTGAAAGTGACCGGTACATCCAGGCGCAGCAGGGGTCGATCTCCGGTTGTCCGGGGACCATTGTCCCGTCTTCTTCTGCTTCCATCTTCGCGTGGTACGCGGTAACGTCGCCGATGCTGATTTTGGCCTGCACACCGTTATCGCTCACGATGATGGCGGCCAGGGGATTTGCCGGGCCGGGTGATGCAGTCATGGTATTGTCCGGTGCTGCCGGACCTGCCGAGTACGCATATGCGCCGGCAATGAGCGCGAGCGCTGCAAGCAGGAGAACTATGGTGGTCTGGTAATGCATAATAACCGTTCAGGAGATTGTCCGTTCGGGACAGATAGACCATGCCCGAGAATAGTTCGGTTCTTTTTGTTTTCCCAAAAGAACAGCCCGGTCAACGGGTTCGCGGTAAGCCGTGGGTGTCGCGATAAACCGACCCGGGGTGAGACTGGGCCAAAAACATGATGCTTACACAAGATGACTGCAAAAAAATTACCTTGTCGAAAGGTGTGAGTAGCCGGTGTGTGGCAGCCGGTACATTGTATTGGTACTTGCGTGTGGCATGTTCGGAATACTACTGGCACGGCAGGGGATTTCCCGGCTCACCTCCGGAATAGTTCGTGAGGGATGATTCTGTGTGTTTCATGCCGCCGTGTGCCGGTGCAGTGCGGGTGCCGGGAACAGGCATGGTCAGGCTCCGGATCGAACTCCGGGAACCAAACGATTCTGTTGAGAGTATATTCATGGTGTGTTTCCTGCAGGCAGCGACCCTGTGTGTATGGTCGCTCCCTGCTGATCACTACTCTCTTGTTAGGTTGGTTTCAACGCATGCCAAACTGTGTGAGGGAACGCGGGAAAAAACCGAAATCCTGTTGCTGTTCATATGGCGGAGCAGAGATGCCTTGCCCCGTGTAACGGGAAAAAAAGGGAAGCCGGATTCTGCCCGTTTCCGATACCTATCAACCAGGATGGACTGCCCTGCAGGGGCATGGAATTACCGGGGCAATTCCTGCCCCTGCAGCGTGCGGCCCGCTCAATGCATGAGGAGATCAAAGCGGTCGAGGTTCATCACTTTCACCCAGGCAGCCACAAAGTCCGTAACGAATTTCTTTTCAGCATCAGCGCTTGCATATACCTCTGCAATGGCCCGGAGCTGGGCGTTTGACCCGAAGATGAGATCGACCCTTGTTCCGGTCCACCGGGCGTTGCCGGTCTTCCGGTCGCGGCCTTCAAACACGTCTGCATCCTTTGATATGGGTTTCCACTCCGTGCTAATATCAAGCAGATTTTTGAAGAAGTCGTTTGTCAGCGTTTCAGGTCGTGTGGTGAACACGCCATGCTTTGTCTGGCCGTAGTTTGCGCCCAGCACTCTCATCCCGCCAACAAGCACGGTCATCTCGGGTGCGGTCAGGTTCAGGAGCTGCGCCTTGTCAACCAGCAGTTCTTCTGCTGATGCAGCGAATGTGCCGCCACGATAGTTGCGGAACCCGTCCGCCTTTGGTTCAAGAACGGCAAAGGATGCCACGTCGGTTTTCTCCTGCGACGCATCCATGCGCCCGGGAATGAACGGGACTTTGACCGTGTGACCGGCATCCTTCGCAGCTTTTTCAACCCCGGCGCAGCCGGCCAGCACGATCAGGTCTGCAAGCGAGATCTTCGTCTTGCCTTTCTGTGCTGTATTGAACTCTGCCTGGATGCCTTCCAGCACCTTCAGCACCTTTGCGAGCCGTGCAGGCTGGTTGACTTCCCAGTCCTTCTGCGGCGCAAGACGGATACGGGCGCCGTTGGCACCGCCGCGCTTGTCGGAACCGCGGAAGGTGGCGGCCGAAGCCCAGGCGGTCGAGACCAGGTCGGAAACAGACAGGCCGGATGCCAGGATCTTTTTCTTGAGCGCGGTGATGTCCTTTGCAACGACCAGCGGGTGGTTCACGGCGGGGATGGGGTCCTGCCAGATGAGCTCTTCTTTGGGGACTTCCGGCCCCAGGTAGCGCGAACGCGGGCCCATGTCGCGGTGCGTCAGCTTGAACCAGGCGCGGGCAAACGCGTCAGCGAACTGGTCCGGGTGCTCGTAGAAACGCCGCGAGATCTTCCCGTAGACCGGGTCAAACCGGAGGGACAGATCGGTGGTCAGCATGGTGGGTGCATTGCGTTTCTTCGGGTCATGGGCATCCGGGATGGTCCCGGCGCCGGCATCGCCTTTTGGCTTCCATTGGTGCGCTCCCGCCGGGCTTTTGGTCAGCTCCCATTCATACGTGAAGAGGATCCGGAAGAAGTTATTGCTCCACCTGGTAGGCGTGTTCGTCCACGTCACTTCAAGGCCGCTTGTGATCGTATCGCCGCCTTTTCCGGTCCCGAATGTGCTCTTCCAGCCAAGCCCCTGTTCCTCGATGGGGGCTGCTTCCGGTTCAGGCCCGACATGGGTTGCCGGGCCGGCGCCGTGTGTCTTGCCAAAGGTATGTCCGCCGGCGATAAGGGCAACGGTCTCTTCATCATCCATGGCCATCCGGGCAAAGGTCTCGCGGATGTCCTTTGCCGCAAGGACCGGGTCCGGGTTGCCATTCGGGCCTTCGGGGTTGACATAGATGAGGCCCATCTGGACGGCAGCAAGCGGGTTTTCGAGTTTCCGGTCGCCGGAATACCGTTTGTCTTCCAGCCACTTGTTCTCAGAACCCCAGTAAACGGCTTCTTCAGGTTCCCAGACATCGGCACGGCCTCCGGCAAACCCGAAGGTTTTGAACCCCATTGATTCCAGGGCAACATTGCCTGCCAGGATCATGAGGTCGGCCCACGAGATCTTCCTGCCATACTTTTGTTTGATCGGCCAGAGCAGCCGGCGGGCCTTGTCAAGATTGGCGTTGTCAGGCCAGCTATTGAGCGGCGGGAAACGCTGCTGGCCGGCACCGGCACCGCCCCGGCCGTCACCCAGCCGGTATGTGCCGGCGCTGTGCCATGCCATGCGGATAAAGAGGGGCCCGTAGTGGCCAAAGTCCGCCGGCCACCAGTCCTGGGAATCGGTCATCAGCGCCAGTAAATCCTTTTTTACGGCAGCGAGATTCAGGGTTTTGAATTCTCTGGCATAATCAAACTCCCTGTCCATCGGGTTTGACAGCGAGGAGTGCTGGTGGAGGATCTTCAGGTTCAGCTGGTTGGGCCACCAGTCCCGGTTCCCTGTTCCCCCGCCGGCAACCTGCCGGTGCATCGCGCCCGTTACCGGGCATTTGCTGTTGTCACTCATTCCATCGTCACCTGTTTTTTTTGGATCAGGATGTGTTTCCTGCCCGGGTGCATTCCGCACACTCCCGGAGAAAGACTCCGGAATCGTGGCGGGTTTTTTTATACCGCTGGACACGGTTACTACGGCATCACTCACCTGTTTTGTCTGGTGAAAGGCAACAACATCCCGGTGAAAAAAGCCCTGTTCATGGCCACACACGGCTGAATCAGGGCCCGTGAGTGAACCTTTTCTCTTCCCTACTATTAATCTTCGCTTTCCGGCAGAACACGCCCGGCCCGGGGTGTGTCAGCGCACCCGGTTGGCCTGCCGCACGGGGTCATCGGCCTGCTTTGCCGGGCAGAAGTTACAGATCGAGTAAAAGACATCCTTCTCCTTGTCCCGGATCAGGCAATACCAGCCATCCGCTCTCTTCTCGACAGAAAAACCGCCGGGAAATGGCATTCCGGCCGGGTGCCCCGGTTCATCAAGCACGAACATCGTGAAGGCCGCTATCAGGTAATAGAAGAGCCGGTTCTTCGGGTTGCGGAAATACGGGTTGCGCTCGCTTGTGTCGTTCCATGCAAAGCAGCCTTCGGGAACCATGGTGCAGAAGCGGGAGAAGAGGTCCGGGTCCCGGAGGGGCAGTGTTGCGAGATGCCGGCTTCCCCCGGACCGGTGCAGGGTGAGGATCTGGTGGTGCCGGTCAAAGAGCTGGGCGCGGAAGTACGGGCGCACGGCTTCGCGATACGGGGAGGGGAGTTTCTCGATCTCGCTGTTGAGCCTCCCGCCGATAATCTGGAGATCGAAGAGCGAATAGTTTTCCAGCTCGTGGACCAGCAGTGCCACGAGATCTCCTTTTGTCCTGGCGGCAGCAAGGCGGTTCGCGATAGCCTGGATCCGTTCCGCGGTATATTCCTCCCCCTCGTTGCTGCTGTGCATATTTTCCCGGCTGCTCCCCTTTTCCTCTACAGCAATATTGTGCAGGGGCTGCATATAACCTGCCTCTTCCCCTGCCAGGGATTCCCCGGCAGGGGTCCTGGCGATATGCGTATATACTGCCGGAACCGACACCATTCCATCGGTTCCCACCGATCAGGATGTCTGGTTATGAGTGATACTCACAAGTACCTTGCAGAACTGCTCGGGACATTCGTGCTGGTCTTCTTCGGCTGCGGCGCTGCCGTGGTTGCCGGCAAGTCCCTGGGGGTTCTTGGGATCGCGTTTGCATTCGGGCTTGCCGTGCTCGTCATGGTCTATGCAATCGGTCCGATCTCCGGCTGCCACATCAACCCGGCCATCACGGTTGCCATGCTTCTTTCAAAGAAAATCGGATCCCGGGATGCACTGGTCTATATTGTCGTACAGTGTATCGGCGCTATCATCGCTGCAGCCCTCCTCCTGGTGGTAATGACCGGCAGTCCCACCTACAGTATCGCGGCTGACGGTCTTGGCCAGAACGGGTATGGTGTGGCATCCCCCGGTGGCTACTCTCTCGTGTCCGGCCTGATCGCGGAGATCGTGCTGACGTTTGTCTTCCTCATTGTCATCTTCGGGGCAACCAGCAAAGCTGCCCCGGCAGGATTTGCCGGGATCGCCATCGGCCTCTCGCTCACCCTCATCCACATTGTCGGGATCATGATCACCGGCACATCGGTTAACCCGGCCCGGAGCCTCGGCCCGGCGCTCCTTGTCGGGGGTACGGCGCTCTCCCAGCTCTGGCTTTTCATCATTGCACCGATCATCGGTGCAGTCCTTGCTGCGCTTGTCTGGAAC
Organism: Methanomicrobiales archaeon; assembly: GCA_012798365.1. Classification (GTDB taxonomy): domain Archaea; phylum Halobacteriota; class Methanomicrobia; order Methanomicrobiales; family Methanospirillaceae; genus Methanoregula. Next base: position 9,056 of record JAAZNH010000036.1, read on the forward strand.
TACCTTTTTGAAGGTGCTGCCGGATCCGCGTAAGGGCATACCCGGCCGTTCCTTTTTTTGCCCCTGTGCCGGTACCAGAGGCTTTTTTTATCCCCGCTCCCTACTGGAACAGGTGGAGGAACCGATAACGACGGAGAATGCCCGCCCGCAACCCCCGCGGATTATCTCATGGAATGTCACCCTCCGGTGCCCCCTTGCCTGTTCCCATTGTTATGTTGATGCCGGTGGCCGCGAAGCTGCCCGTGTGCTCTCGACAGGTGAAGCCATCCGGGTTCTGGACGGGATTAATAAAACCGGATCGCCCGTTGTTGTCCTGAGCGGCGGCGAACCGCTCATGCGTGACGATCTCGACGAGATCGCCCGGTATGGGACAAAGCTCGGGCTCCGGATGGTGCTTGGGACCAGCGGGTATTTCCTCAACCCGGGCCGGGCAGAACAGCTCAAGGCATCCGGGATCCGTGCCGCCGCCATAAGTCTTGATGCAGCAACGCCGCAGGAACATGATGCCCTGCGGGGTGTTTCCGGCTCCTGGGAACGGGCGGTCCGTGCCATACGTTCGTGCCGGGATGCCGGGATCGCTGTCCAGATCAACATGACCTCCCTGCGTCCGGATGCCGGGGACGTGGAATCGGTTGTCCGGCTGGGAAAAGAGCTTGGTGTACGCGATTACCAGGTATTCTTCCCGGTCCCGACGGGGCGGGCACGGGATACTCCTCCTGTCTCCCCGCAGGCCTATGAAGAGGTCATTAAAAAGGTGCTCCTTGCCCACAGGGACGGGGATGTGAACCTCCGGCCAACCTGCGCCCCGCAGTTCCGCCGGATTGCAACGGAACTGGGAATCACGAACCCGGCCTGGGGCCGGGGCTGCATCGCGGGCATCACGTACTGCCGGATCTATGCCAACGGGGATGTCACACCCTGCCCCTACCTGCCGGTCACGGCAGGAAATGTCCGGGACATGCCCTTTGATGAGATCTGGAACACTTCGCCACTCTTTGGAGCGCTCCGCGATCCGGGCCGGCTCACCGGTAAGTGCGGGCGCTGTGACTACCGGGACCTCTGCGGGGGATGCCGGGCCCGTGCGTACCACGGTGGCGGGAAGGCCGGCCCGCGATGGTGCGACGGGCTTGAGCAGCCGGTGGCCGGGTCCGCTGATATCTGCGGTGAGGACCCGTGGTGCACGTATGAGCCGGGAGGTCCCTGATGCCTGACATGCAGGAGGGAACCGGTATACCGGATGCGGTCGACCTGCAGATCCTCCAGGCCCTCCAGGATGACATCCCGCTCACGGCGCGGCCCTTTGCAACCCTTGCCGCCCGGCTCGGGATTGCCGAGCCGCTTCTGCTTACCCGGCTTACCCGGCTCCACGAAAGCGGCATTATCCGGGGGATATCCCCCATCATCGAAGCCCGTCCGCTCGGGCTGTGTGCGGCAACCCTCGTTGCCCTGCCGGCTCCTCCCCCTCGTATCCATGAGATTGCCGCCCTGGTCAGTTCGTTTCCGGAAGTGTCCCACAATTTCCGGCGCGATCACCCGTACTCGCTCTGGTTCACCCTTGCCGCCCGCAACGAGGCAGAACTGGACCGCATCCTCAGCCGTATTCTTGAGACCACGGGGTTTTGCCGGGACGAGATTCTTGACCTGCGAACAACCCGGAAGATCAAAATCCATGTCCGGTTCCCGCTTGCAGGCAGCAGGAGGCGATCGTGAATGGACCCGCGTGACCTGGAGCTTCTTGCAGAACTTGAAGACGGCCTGCCGTTTGTTTCGGAACCGTTTTCTGTTATCGGGGATCGTATTGGTATGAGTGAACGGGAAGTCATGGGCCGTCTCATCCGGCTCTGCGACGAGGGGATCATCAGGAGGTTCCGGGCACGGATCAACCAGCGCCAGCTGGGCATTGTTGCCAATGCCCTTGTTGCCTGGAAATGCAGGGAAGACCTTCGGGATGAAGCCGGGGCGCGGCTCGCCTCCTGCCCTGGCGTCACGCACTGTTACGAACGAACTCCGGTACCCGGGAGGTGGGAGTACACGTTGTATTCAGTCCACCACGGGTATTCGCGGGAGGAAGTCAGCGGGGAAGTTATGAAAATTGCACAGGAAACCGGCCTTTCAGAGTTCTGCATCATGTTCAGCACAGAAGAGTACAAGCGCGTGCCAAACGTCCGCATGAAACCGGTCGGGGGTGGCGCATGAACCGGATCACCCAGTGCCTTCACGGCCGGGGAACGATAAGCAGCGTCATGAAGCACCGTCACGGGAACGGACCGGTTCCCGCACAGTACCTGGCATTTTCCGGCATGCGCCGGCCGGTGGTCTTCTGGAACCTGACCGATCGCTGCAACCTTGCCTGCGCCCACTGCTATAGCAGGTCAGAGGAACGGTGCCCGACCCGGGGCGAGCTGACTACGGAAGAGGCGCTGGCGTTCATCGATGACCTGGCAGGCGGGGGCATTCCGCTGGTCATCTTCACGGGCGGCGAACCCCTCCTCCGGCCCGATCTCTGGGAGCTTGCCGGGCACTGCCGGAAGCGGGGGATAAAAACCGCCCTCAGTACCAACGGCACCCTGGTCGACCATCATGTAGCCGGGAAGATCCGGACTTCGGGTATCGAATATGCAGGGATCTCCCTTGACGGGGCCACGTCCCAAACGCACGACCGGTTCCGGAACATGCCCGGCGCGTTTGACCGGGCCGTGGCGGCTTTCTCCTGCTGCCGGGAAGCCGGGGTCCGGTGCGGGGTTCGGGTTACCCTTACCCGCGAGAACTACGCGGAGCTCGAGGCCCTCATCGATCTTGCCCCGCGGATTGGTGCATCGCGGTTCTGTCTCTACTGGCTTGTTCCCTGCGGCAGGGGCAGCGATGCCTATGACCGGCTGCAGCTGGGCCCGGGGGACGTGACGGGGGCACTCTCCCTCCTCTACCGTAAGGCACAGGAATACCGCCCGGAACAGATCGAGTTCCTGACCGTCGATGCCCCGCAGGACTGCATCCACCTGGTTGAATCAATGGAAGAGGATGGATCCCCGGACCTTGCGGGTGCCCGTGAGCTCCTGGATTCGCTCAACGGCGGGTGCAGCGCCGGCAGCCGCGTGGCAAACGTGGATCCCCGGGGCAACATCTATCCCTGCCAGTTTGCCCGGGACCCGGCCTTTCTTGTCGGGAACATCCGTGACCGCCCCTTCATGGAGACCTGGAACGATGAGACAAATCCGGTCCTCTCCCGGTTCCGGAAAAAACCTGCGTTCACGGGACGGTGCGGCACCTGCCGGCACCTTCCCCTCTGCGGCGGAGGGTGCCGGGTGCGGGCCCATGCAGCCGGCGGGGATTTCCGGGCAGAGGATCCGTTCTGCTATATCCGGTGACCCCCCGCCCCGCGAATCCCTTTTCCCGTCTCACGGTTTTTGTAATCTTTATAGCCAGCCAGCGCTCATATGATCCTGACTCATGGACATCCTCTCCATTACCCTGATTGTCGCCGGCCTTGTCCTCTTCGAGACGATCACGAGCATTGACAACGCCATCATCAATGCCGAGGTACTCTCGACAATGAGCGAGCGGGCGAAACGCTGGTTCCTGCTCTGGGGCCTGCTCTTTGCTGTCTTTGCCATCCGCGGCCTTCTCCCGTGGCTGATCGTATGGCTCTCCACGCCCCAGCTCGGGCCGGTCGGCGCCCTGACGGCAACCTTCTCAAGCGACCCGCTGGTGATCGCCGCGATCGAACAGTCTGCCCCGATGCTCCTTATCGGCGGGGGGACGTTCCTTGTCTTCCTCTTCTTCCACTGGCTCTTTTTAGAAGACAAGAACTACGGGATCCGCGGGGAGCGGTTCTTCTCGACAAAAGGTGTCTGGTTCTTTGCCATCGTCTCGATCCTGCTCGCAGCAATCGTCTGGTTCGCGCTTGAGAAGAACCCGCTGATGGCGTTCGGTGCTGTTGTCGGCTCAACTGCGTTCTTTATCGTGCACGGGTTCCGGCAGAATGCCGAGCAGGCCGAGGAGCAGATGCTGCACGATACCGGCATGTCGGACGTGAGCAAGATCTTCTATCTTGAGGTCATCGACGCCACGTTCTCGATTGACGGGGTCATTGGTGCATTCGCGTTCACGATGGCCGTGCCGCTCATCCTCCTTGGTAACGGCATCGGGGCATTTGTCGTGCGGGAACTCACCCTGCGCAATGTCGACAAGATCAAGCGCTACAAGTACCTCAAGAACGGGGCGATGTACTCAATCCTGTTCCTTGGCACTATCATGATCGCGGACAGTTTCGGGTTCCACATCCCCTTCTGGGTCTCGCCCCTGATCACGTTCGGGGTTGTAGGGTACTTCCTCTGGAAATCGCTGCAGGAGATGGACGCACCCCCGGCACAAGGACCGGGGCCGGCCTGAACCTTTTTTTTAAGTACAGGATACCGGGCCTGTCACTCCCAATGCTGAATCATTCTTTTTTGCCTGCATGGTCCGTGCAGCGGCAGTGCGAGTGCGGGAATCCCTTTACCAATAATCCATAGTTTACAGCCCGGAGGCTCACTTCCCGGGGAAAAGACAAAATCGTGATGGATGCGGATGGTCCGGGTCCTGCGGGACCGGGCCCTGGCGTCTGCTGCCCCTTACTCCTTCTTGATCCAGCCGTTGAGGACAATGCCGTCAATGACCGGGTTGCCGTTGAGGTTGCTGATGATCCCTTCCATGATGCAGGTGCTGCCATCCTTCTTTTTCAGCACGAGCCGTATCGGTTTTACCATGCCGGGGTTCTCAAGGATGCTCTCGAAGATGACCCGGGCTTTTTTGGTCTCCTCTTCGGGGATAATCGAATACAGGGAGGTGTTGACCAGTTCCTCTGCCGCATACCCCAGGGTCCGGTTGATGGAGGGGCTCTCGTGCCGGATCGTGCCATCGGCATTCAGAATGGCGATGACATCGGACGTGTCCTCGATGAGCGACCGGAAGAACTCCTCGTTGTGCCGGGCCTGTTCGGCGCTCTTCCGGCTCTCCGATATGTTGCGGATATAGACGGCGAACAGGACCACTTCACCCGCCGGGTTCAGGACCGGGTAAATGGCTGTATCATACCAGGTGCCTTTGAACTCCTCCTCAAAATGCTCGGGTTTTTTCGTGGTGATATTGACGTTCCAGCCGGCCATCCGGTTGGAGAGGATGCCCTGCTCGACAAGGCTTGAGATGTTGGTGCCGGTCAGGTCCCGGACCGGTTTTCTGGTCTTTTTTGCAAGGGAATCATTGGATGCCAGCAGGCGGCCGTTCGTGTCCACGAGGAAGAGGATATCATCGGTGGCGTTGAGGAGGACGCGGGTTGTTGCCTCGCTGATACGCAGGGCGTGTTCCATCGAGTGCTTGTACAGGGCCATCTCGATCGTGGTCTTGAGTTCCAGCTCGCGGAAGGGTTTGAGGATATAGCCAAAGGGTTCGGTGAGTTTTGCTTTTGCCAGGTACGAGTCGTCGCTGTAGGCCGAGAGGTAGACGACCGGGATGCGCAGCTCGTTTTTGATGACCGCTGCAGCCTCGATGCCGTTCATCCGGCCGGCAAGCATGATGTCCATGAGGATGAGATCGGGACGCAGTTCCCCGGCTTTTCGTACGGCAAGTTCACCGGTCGTGGCGATCGCCACAACCGAATAGCCCATCTCGGTCAGGCTGCGCCGGATATCCATTCCTGTAATCGCTTCATCCTCAACCACCAGAATTTTTGTCTCACCCATTATGTTCACCTGCTTGTGCATCCACCGTAAATGTTATCCTGAATTCAGTACCGCCCTCCCCGGAAAACCTGATGGTCCCGGAGAGCTGCCCCACAAGGGAGCTGACGAGCTGGAGGCCCAGCGTGTCCGTCTTGTCCCAGACAAACCCGGCCGGCAGGCCGATGCCGTTATCCCAGACAGTCAGGATGTACTGGTCCCCCTCCTTTCCAAACCGGACCCCGATAATGCCGGTCCTGTCATCCGGGAACGCGTATTTTAACGAGTTGGTAAGGAGTTCGTTGATAATAAGGCTGACCGGTATCGCTTTTGTGATCGGGAGGATGACGCTCTCTGCCTCAACCCGGAGCTGGACTTTTCCGGGATGGACATTGTAAGAGTCGAGGAGGTTCTCGGTCATCTTCTTGATATATTCGCTGTAATCGATCTGGGCAAGGCTCCTGCTCTGGTACAGCTTCTCGTGGACAAGGGCAATGGACATGACCCGGTTCTGGCTCTCCTGGATGGCCTCCCGGCTTCTGGCATCCTTGACCATCTTGGCCTGCAGGTTGAGGAGGCTTGAGATGACCTGCATGTTGTTCTTCACCCGGTGGTGGATCTCTTTTAAGAGGATCTCTTTCTCCTTTAAGGACGCGGCAATCTCGTCCTGCAGGGCTTTTTTGTAGGTAATATCACGGGCGATCCCCGAGAAGCCGATGAATTTTCCTGCCGGGTCGATATGGGGTGTGCCGTTGATCTCGAAGATGCGGGTGTTTTTGTCCTTGTCAAAGAAGGCAAGCTCGATTCCCGAGACCGGCTCCTGCCGGCTGACGTTCTGTTCGTGCATCCGGACAAAGGCCGGCCGGGAGGCTTCTGTCATGAAATCTGTGGGATTCTTTCCCAGGATAACCGAATCCGGAATCCCCAGGATGGTATGGATATTGGGGCTGATGTACGTGATCTCGCCCTTGTCATTGATATGGAAGACCAGGTCGTTGGTCTGCTCGACAAGGGAGCGGTACTTCTCTTCGCTGACCGTGAGGGCGATCATGACCCGGTTGCGCTCGGCGATCTCATTTTTGAGGTTCTCGGTGAGCCGGCTCAGTTCCTTTGTCCTCTCATCGACCTTCTGTTCAAGCTCAAAATATGCCCGCTGCATGGCATCTTCGGCAAGCTTGCGGTCGGTATTATCCAGGATGTTCTCAAGGAGATACTTCTTTCCGGCAATCGTGACCGGGACAATGGTCTTGGTGACCGGGATCTTCTTCCCATTCGTGGTGATGACCAGTTGTTCGGTGTTGACGAACTGGAGGTGCATGTCGGTGATGGGACACCGGCCGGCCTTGATCGGGCAGATCCCCTGCTGGCAGGGGGTGTTGATCAGCGCATCGCGGTCAGCACCGATGAGGGCAACTGCGGCGGGGTTGAGGTCGAAGATACGGTGGGTCTCGGGGTCGATGATCACAAGCGCGGTCTGGACGGAGTTGAAGATTGTCTTGAGATACGTCTCGCTTGCAATCAGTTCCTTCTCTGCATTGCGGCGATCCGTGATATCCTCAAGGGTCTGGAGTGCGCCGATGATCTCGCCCCGGTCATCCCGGATCACGATTGCCGTCATGTGCATCCAGGTGCCGTTCTTCCCGATCTTGTCAAAGTAACCGGTCACCTCGTACGCGCCCGGGGTTACGCTGGACTGGAGATACTGCCCTTTGTACCACATCGCGATCCCGCTGATATTGTTCTCCAGCACGAGGTCGGCAAGCAGAGGCCGGGGATCATCATAGAAAGGTTTCCAGGCATCCCGCGTTCCCTTGATCTTCTCTTCCGGTACGCCGGTGTACCGTGCCAGGGCCCGGTTCCAGTAGATAATCTCATGGTTCCGGTTGATGACAAACAGCGGTATGGCTGCGCCGTCAATGATGGCATGGAGCCGGTGCTCGCTTGCCCGGATCGCGTCTTCCATCTGCTTGCGTTCGGTGATGTCGCGGGCAATGGAGAGGGACATCTTTGTTCCCTTGAGATCGAAAAGGTGGGCGTTGATCTCAACGGAAAACTCCGTGCCGTCCTTGCGGCGGTGGATTGCGTCGAACGTTGCCTTGCCGTTCTTCTGCATCTCGCGGGTGATTCCCCCTATATTCGGGATATGGGAGAGGGATACCACGTCAAAGGGGCTCATGGTGAGCAGCTCCTCCCGCGTGTACCCGAGGCGGGAGCAGGCCACATCATTGACCATGATGTACTGGCCGGGTTTGCCGTCCGGCTGGATGAGGTGGAGGAAGATGGCGTCGTTGGCGCTGTTGAAGAGCGTGCGGAACAATTCCTCGCTGTCCCGCAGCGCCTGTTCAGCCTGCTTGCGCTCGGTAAGGTCGATGATGACGCCCCGCATGCCGACCGGCTCGCCGCTCTTCTCGTCAACGATGGCGCTTGCGTTGATCATGGTGGAGAACCGGGTCCCATCCTTTTTCACCAGGGTATATTCATTGGAGATGCGGGGCTCCCCGGCAAACACTTTACGGATATTCTCAAGCGCCCGTTCCCGGTCTTCCGGGGCAATGTAATCGATCACATTGATATCCGACCCGATAGCAGACGGGTCGATCCCAAATACCGGCATAATGAGCCGGTTGCCAAATGTCAGCATGCCGCGGATATCGGTCTCAAACACCATGACCGGCAAAAAATCCGCTAGGCTGCGGTACCGCATTTCGCTTGCATGAAGGGCGTTCTCCATCCGGATCCGCTTCGTGATGTCACGCAGGGCGCCCTCAATGGCAACGGGATTACCTGACTCATCCCGTACAACATGGCTCGTGACCGAGACATTGAGGTGCTCCCCTTTCTTGTTTTTGAGGACCACTTCGTAGTCGTGGACGGCGCCGTTGAGAAACATGGTTGCAAGCAGGAGTTTTCGCTGATCCGGAAACGGGTACAGGTCAAGCACCTGCAGGCCGATCAGTTCAGAAGGCTCCCAGCCGGTGATCCGTTTGCAGGACGGGGAAAGCGAGGTGATGATCCCGCTCATGTCGGTCTGGTAGTACAGGTCATCGAACGTGTCGAAGATGGAGCGGTATTTCTCCTCGCTCTTTCGCAGGGCTTCTTCGGCATATTTCCGCTCCGTGATGTCCCGCGCTGACCCCAGGATGGAATCCGTGCCCCGGAATGTCAATGAGGCGATGGCGATCTCCAGGTACCGGGTCTCGCCGGTTTTTGTGATGATGCGGACCTCGTAAGTCTTGGGTGCCGGTCTCCCGTGCTTCTGGTCCCGCTCGGCCTTGCGGAGGTCAGCGAGGTCTTCTGTATGGATGATGCTCCAGATATCCATGGAACCGAGTTCTTCCCGGCTGTACCCGCTCATCTCGGTCACGCGGTCATTGAAAAAGACCAGGTCTGCCCCCTGGAAGATGAAGATTCCGTCGTGGCTCTGTTCAACCACCTTGCGGTACCGCTCCTCGCTCTCGAAAAGCGCTTCCTCAGACCGCCGGCGGGTGACGATCTGGTTGATCTTCTGGGTGAGGTCAAGAAACATTGCCTTGGGGTTTCCGCCCTTGGGAATGTAGAAGTCGGCGCCGGCATTGTAGGCTTCCACCACGACATCCTCGTGGCCTTTGCCCGTGAAGATCAAAAACGGGATCGGGTTGTTCTCCTCCCGCAGTTGTTTTAAGAATGTTATGCCGTCCGTCTCGGGCATCTGGTAATCCGAGACAATGACATCGTATTTTTTCGTGGCCATCTTCTGCCGGGCGCCTTTGACACTGGTTATCGTGTCAACCGAGAAACCGCCCCGCTTCTCCAGGTAATGGCGGATAGGATCGAGAAGGGCCGGTTCGTCATCAACATACAGGACCGCGATGGGGGGATGGTGGCTTTCGGACCGGTGCGTGGGCTCCGTCTTTGCCGGGCCCGCGTGCCCTTTCCCCTTTGAGTCTTTCTGGTCCATCAGTCACCCACTTCAATGATTTACAAAATACTTCCAACTATCATAAAAGTTTCCCCATTTTTTTCAGATAAAAAAACCAGATTCTACGGTATTTTCAGAATATTTGCGCGAATATTTCTCCGTTTTCCCTTTTTCCGGCGTAATGGGTGAATTCATGCGCCGGAACCGGAAAACCGGGCATATGCGGATGGCCGGAACAGTTTCTGCCCTGCTCTGGTTTTCCGGGATGCTATGATCATGAAACGGCCGGCTCTTCCAAAACGGGGGAGAGGAACGACACGAAATGAAAGAAAAAGGGTGTTTTAATATCCGCGTGCCACGGTAGGTGTAGCGAGCGTGCCGGGGCGCTGGTAGATCAGGACGTCTCCCAGGTCCCCGGTCAGGACGAGCTGGGTGGTGCCATCGATATCATAAGCCGCAGTCTTCTCAAGGATGTTGAGGTACTGCTGCTCCTGGCTCTGCAGGCTTGCACAGAATTTCTTGGTTGATCCAAGACCGCTGATGGTCATGCCGGTACCTTTTGGCGTGGTTGTACCGGTCAGCGTGTAGGTGCCGAAATAGTTGTTGCATCCGTCATAGCCGGTAAGGGTCCCGTCCGGGTTAAGGGTGAGGGTTATCTCGGTTGACGGGTAGGTGATGGCGGTGCCGTGCTGGATCCCGAGGGACGAGAGGACCCAGGAACCGGCAAGGTCCTGGGGGATTATTGGGGTCGACGGAGTGGTTGTTACGACCGTGACCGGCTGTTGCGAAGGTGCCGGTGCAACTGGTTGCTGGGTGCCGGTGCAGCCGGCAGCAAGGAGGAGTACGACAAGGAGGACCGGAAGATACAGGTGGGGGGATTTCATACCCCTTTTTGTGGCATGTTGGTATATAAATCACCGGGTTTTCTTCCGGTGTGATGCCGGTCAGCGGGTCCCGTGGCTGCGGACATGGTCCCATGCACGGTGGTAGTTGCTGAACCGCGGGTCCGTCTCGTCATAGATGGCTGGATCCGTGCGCCCGTACCGCTCCCGGTCCTTCCCGACCGGGCAGACCCGGATGCAGAGCCCGCAGGGGGAGATGGATCGCTTGAACAGCGCTTCTGAGCGGGAGGCACAGAGCCGTTTCCCGGTCAGGCCGGAGGGGTAGTCTTTCCCCGGGAGGGCGTGGACCGGACATGCCTGCACGCAGCGCATGCACCGGGTGCAGAGCTGCCCGGTAAGCACCGGGTCGGGAGGGATTTCTGCGCTCGTGAAGATTGAGACGAACCGCACCCGCGGACCATAGTCTTCTGTGAGGAGCGTGTTGTTGATCCCGAACGTCCCGAGGCCGGCCAGGTATGCGGCGTGACGGTGGGAGAAGAAGACAACCGGGTTCTCCTTTAGGGTGCTGATGGAGCCATAGCCGTCGCGGGGGATCCATACCGACGGGTATCCTTCTCGGGTCAGCCATTCAGAAAGCCGGTACCCGTAGCCGTCAAGAAGGATGTTGACGGTTTTGTACAGTTCATGATAGTGGATGGAGGGTGCGGTTTCAATGACCGGCAGGCTGATGGGAAGGCCGAGCACGATTATACTTTTTGTTTCCGGGAAGATGAACCGGGGCCGGTAAGCCTCCGGCACCCATGGTTCAAACGGCGGATTGTCCCACTGATGTGCGGCAGCAAATCCCACGAGCGGTATCTCATGGCCGGCGCACCACGAGCGGATCCGGTCTTTCAGATCCGGCGTCATGCGTCCCCCTGTTCCCCTGCTCGTTTTCCGCACTGGAAAAATGTCATGTTCAATCTCCTCATTCGCCGGTGACGGTGCAGGTGATGGTCCGCTCGCGTCCGGCATTCACGTCCAGTTCCAGGAGAACAATCTGCTGCCATTGCCCGCAGGCAGGCGCCCCTTCCTCCACCGGGATCGTGAGTGACGGGCCGACAAGGGCAGCTTTTACATGCGATCGCCCGTTACTGTCACCCCACCGTGTGTCATGGGCATACGATGCGGTATCGGGGGCGAGCACGGAGAGGGCACGTTTCAGGTCGGACAGTACGCCCTCTTCGTATTCGATGGTCGTGAGCGCTGCCGTAGAATGCCGGACAAAGAGATGGACAAGCCCGGTCCGTATCCCGCTCTTCCTGACGGCAGCCTGCACCACTGCGGTCAGGTTGATGATCTCTCCTTCGTGCCGGGTAGTGACAGACAGGTTTGTCCTGAACATGATTCTTCTCCTGGGGTGTACCTGATCCAGAATCGGGATGCCGGGTGATAAACTCTGCGAAAAAAGGCCGGCCGGGCTTGTTCCCGGCCCGTGGCCGGCAATCACCGGATAGTGACCGGCAGGGAATGCAGGAGAATGTCCGGCCTCATGTCGATGAGCTGGATCGTGTACTGTTCCCCTGCTGCCAGGCTCACGACACCGGCCGATGCCGGGGCGGTGTCGGAAAAGCGGTAGACCGTGCCGTCTGAGTAGATGTACAGGTTCTGGCCTGGGCTCCAGGTTGCTGCGCTCATGGGCCCGGAATTCAGGATGCGATAGGTGCCGGTGGTATCATTGACTAAGATCATGATCTCGGTGACCCCGCCGGAATGCGTAGACCCGTTGATATTGACCGGGTTCCCCTGTTTGTGGTGCAACTGGATGAGGTGATGGCCGGCCCCATCGTCATATTGCGTGGCAGTGACGGTGAGGAGCGCCGGCTTCTGGAGCATCTCGTCAATAACGCCGGTTAATGACGCGGTGATGAGAAGGGCTACGACAATGATAAGGAATGCGATGAGCAGGAGTCCAAAAGGTTCGGTCAAAGCATGGTCATTGCGTGCCATAATTCTCTCTTGTTGTACTGGGAATCTCATCTCAAGGCACTAATATACATTTCTATAATTGCGGGGCGGAGATCTGCTGTTTTTGCGTTTTTCCAGGGTCGGCCGGTCCTGACAATGCGGACCTGCGGGTCCTGAAGGTTCCCGCGCCGGCTTCAATGAACAATTTCCCCCTGGTGATTATTGGTAAAGAATGGCGATGCCCTGGTAAGCCAATGGCAGGTGCCTGGTGCGGGGCGGGAAGGGTCCGATGGACTCTGAGGATGAGACGTGGTGAGGCACATACGATGAACCATGAGAAGACGTTTTGGGCTTTTTAAAACCCGACAGAATTTCTAAAAAAAAAGCTTCATAATGTCAGCAATGAAGAAGTTTTCACGAGAGCAAAAAAAGAAATGGATATTATTGGTTCTTACGAGCCGTTTGTCTCGTCGCCGGGGGCCTGTCCGTTGCTCCCGGTATCGCCATTGCTTCCGATCATTTCGGCCGGGACAACCGCGATGCCGATGATCTTGTCCTTCTCTTCAAGGCGCATGACCCGGACGCCTTTTGTCCCGCGGCCGATCACGCGGAACTCGCTGACCGGTGTCCTGATGACCATACCGGATGCGGTCATGACAATGATCTCATCGGTGTCGGAGATGGCCCGCGATTCGATGACCACAGCGTCCCGTTCCAGGAGCATGTTGCGGACACCCTGCGTCCCGCGGCCATGGCCCATGAACTCGGAAAATTCCGTCCGCTTGCCAAACCCGACATCAGAGACGGTGAGGAGGTGGTCCTTCTCAAGGAGCGTGACCGCAACGATGGTATCGTCGCCCTTGAGCTTCATGCCCCGGACACCCTGGGCGTTCCGGCCCACGGTGCGCACGGTCTCTTCATGGAACCGCAGGCTCTGGCCGAAGCGGGTGGTCAGGACCAGCTCGTTGTTGCCGTTTGTCAGAATAACGTCAACGAGTTTGTCGTTCTCGCGCAGCTTGATGGCGTTCGTTCCCGTGGAACGCGGGTTGGAGAACTCATCGAGCTTGATCTTGATGGCCTGGCCGAACTTTGTCGCGAACAGGAGGTTCTTGCTGGGATCGAAGCTGCTGATCGGGATGACCGTTGTGACGATCTCGTCCTTGAGGTTGAGGAGGTTGACGATCGGTTTGCCCTTTGCCACCCGGGAGCTCTCGGGGATCTGGTACACCTTCAGCCAGTAGACCCGGCCGATATTGGTGAAGCAGAGGAGGTAGTCTTTCATGCCGGCGACAAAGACCGAATCCACAAGATCCTCTTCCTTGGTGGTCATACCGGTCACGCCATGGCCGCCCCGGCGCTGCTTCCGGTAAGTGTCGAGATCGATTCTCTTGATGTAGTTGGCGGTTGTAATCGAGACAAGGACATTCTTGTCCTCAATGAGGTCTTCAGTCGAGAGATCGCTGGTGTCGTGGGCGATCTGGGTACGGCGGTTGTCCCCGAATTTTGCGGCAACCTCCTTGATCTCGCGCCGGATCTCGTCCTTGATGTTCGCTTCGCTTGAGAGGATCGTCTCAAGCCTGTTGATCTCGGCCTCGAGGTCCTTCTTCTCATCCTCAATCTTCTTCTGTTCAAGTGCAGCGAGACGGCGCAGCTGCATCTGGAGGATGGCATTGGCCTGCGGCTCGTCAAGCCCGAACTGGGAGATGAGGGCGCTGCGTGCCGTGTCGACCGTGTCGGATGCCCGGATGGCCCTGATGATCGCGTCGATCTTTGAAAGGGCAATGAGCAGCCCGTTTAAGATGTGGACCTTATCCTGCGCCTTCTTTAAGTCAAACTCGGACCTGCGCCGGATCACTTCGATCCGGTGGTGGACGAAACTGCCGAGGAGCCCGTGCAGGTTGAGGGTCTTAGGCTGGTTATCGACAATCACGATATTCGAGACCGAATACCCGGACTCAAGCGCCGTGTTCTTGTACAGGTTGTTCAAGATGACCGGCGCCATCGTGCCCTTGCGGAGCTCGAAGACAACGCGTATGCCTTCCTTATCGGACTCGTCGCGGATATCCGAGATGCCGTCGATCTTCTTGTCCTTGACCATGTCGGCAATGCCGGTGATCCACATCGCCTTGTTGACCTGGTACGGGAGCTCGGTGACAATGATGCGGTCGCCCCGGTTCCCGCCTTCGGACTCTTCGATGGTGGCAACCCCGCGGATAACGACCCGGCCGTGACCCGTGGAATAATAATCCCTGACCCCTTCGACGCCCATCATGACGCCGCCGGTCGGGAAGTCCGGGCCGGGCATGATCCGGACCAGGTCTTCCACAGAGATTTCCGGGTTGTCGAGGTAATGCTCAACAGCAGCGCAGACCTCCCGCAGGTTGTGCGGGGGCATCTTGGTTGCCATACCGACCGCGATACCGTCCGTGCCGTTGACGAGCAGGTTGGGGATCCTGGCCGGGAGAACGGTCGGCTCTTCGAGCGACTCATCGTAGTTGGGGATGAATTGTACCGTGTCCTTGTCGAGATCCTCAAGGAGTGCTTCCGCGTACGGGAAGAGGCGTACTTCCGTGTACCTGCTCGCTGCTGCGGAATCGCCGTCAACGGAACCGAAGTTACCCTGCCCCTGCACAAGCATCTGGCGGTAACTGAAGGGCTGGGCCATCTTGACGATGGTGTCGTAAATGGAGGCGTCGCCGTGCGGGTGATACTTACCCATGACGTCACCAACCACCCTCGCGCTCTTCTTGGTGGGCTTGTCGCTGGTGTTGCCCATCTCCCACATGCCATACAGGCAGCGGCGGTGGACCGGTTTTAAGCCGTCCCGGACATCGGGGATTGCACGGCTGATGATGACCGACATCGCGTAATTGATGAACGAGGTCTTCATCTCCTGCTCGATACTGATCGGCTCGATGCGATGCGTCTCGGGCGTTCCTGCCGGGGGATTGGGGGGTTTAGATGTCAAGGTTTGTCACCTCCTTTGCATGGCGCATAATGAAATTCTTGCGTATCTCCACCTCTTTTCCCATCAGGGTCTTGAAGATCTCGTTGGCTTCCATGGCATCCTCGATGTTGACCTGCCGGAAAATGCGGTGGGCCGGGTCCATGGTGGTGTCCCAGAGCTGCTGGGCGTTCATCTCACCAAGACCCTTATACCGCTGGACGGAGACGCCTTTGTCTCCCATGGCAGCAGAAACCCGCTGCATCTCATCTTCCTTGTACACGTACTTCTCTTCCTTGCCTTTCCAGACGCGGAAGAGGGGCGGCTGGGCGATATAGACATACCCGAGGTCAATAAGCTTGGGCATGTAGCGGTAGAAGAATGTCAGGAGCAGGGTCCTGATGTGCGCCCAGTCCACATCGGCATCGGTCATGATGACAATGTGGTGGTAGCGTGCCCGTTCAGGATCGAACTTCTCGCCGATGCCGGTCCCGATGGCGGAGATGAGCGTCTGGATTTCTGCGTTCTTTAAGATCTGGTGCTCGCCGGCTTTCTCGACGTTTAAGATCTTGCCGCGGAGCGGGAGGATTGCCTGGAACTTGCGGTCCCTGCCGCCTTTGGCCGAACCGCCTGCCGAGTCTCCTTCCACGATATAGATCTCGGATTTTGACGGGTCCCGCTCGGAGCAGTCCGAGAGCTTGCCGGGCAGGCCGGAACTCTCAAGCGTGCTCTTGCGCCGTGCCAGCTCGCGGGCGTTGCGTGCTGCTTCACGGGCCTTTGCTGCGGAGAGCGCCTTTTCAATGATGATTTTGAGGACGCCGGGGTTCTCATCGAAGTATTCTGCAAGTGCGGCATAGACAAGGGAGTCGACGATTCCCTTGACACTGGAATTCCCCAGGCGCATCTTGGTCTGGCCTTCGAACTGGGGATTGGCCATCTTGACCGAAACAACCGAGGTGAGGCCTTCGCGCACATCCTCGCCGCGAAGGGAGATGGTCGCGTTCTCCTTGATGATCCCGTTCTTCTTGGCAACATTGTTGATGGCCCGGGTGATGGCGCTGCGGAACCCCTCCAGGTGCGTGCCGCCCTCGCGGGTGTTGACCGAGTTGACGTAGCTGAAGATCTTGTCGTCGTACCCGGTTGTGTACTGCATCGCGACTTCGATCTCGAGTTTGTTCTCGGCATCTTTCTTGCTCATGGCAATGGGGGTCGGGTGGAGGCACTCCGCACCCTCGTTTAAGTATTTCACGAACTCCGCAAGACCGCCTGCGTAGCAGTACGTTGCCGTGTCGCCGGTCCGTTCGTCCGTGATGAGTATAGTGAGCCCTGCGTTCAGGAACGCGAGTTCCCGGAGGCGGTGGGAGAGTACATCGTAATCGAAGGTTGTGGTCTCGAAGATGGTTGCATCCGGGACAAAGTGGATGACGGTCCCGGTCATCTTCGTGCCGAACTGCGAGAGGAAGACGCGCCGGTTCTCGGCCTCGGACCCGGCCATATCGATCTCGGGGGCCGCATCAAGGCTGAGCTGGCCTTTGGTGCCGGAGGCAACCGGCACAGCGGTCTTTGCAAACGTGGCCGGGCCGTACCACTGTTCGTACCGGGCCATCAGTTCTGCAAGCGACTCTTCGCGGCTCGTGAGGGTAAGGGTGGGTTTGCCCTGCGCAAAGCGCATCTCGTATACATTCCCGTCACGGTATACGTGGGCCGAGAGCCAGTTGGAGAGGGCGTTGACAACGGATACACCCACGCCGTGCAGGCCGCCGGATACCTGGTAGGTCTCCTTGTCGAACTTGCCGCCGGCATGGAGGACGGTTAAGACCACCTCAAGGGCGCTCTTGCCGTTCTTCTCCATCTTGTCAACCGGGATACCCCGGCCGTTATCCACGACCGAAAGCGATCC
>JAAZNH010000315.1 GCA_012798365.1 Methanomicrobiales archaeon
ACTTCTTCCTGATCTCCTCTTCAGAATCTGCAACCGAGATATAGTTCCCCTGCGACGAGGACATCTTTTTGCCATCAAGGCCGTTAAGAATCGGGGTGTGGATGCAGACCGGGGCCTTGTAGCCGAAGTTGACCAGGTGTTCGCGGGCGAGCATGTGGATCTTGCGCTGGTCAATCCCACCTACCGCGGCATCAGCACCTAAAAGGGCGATGTCAGCAGCCTGCATGATGGGGTAGATCATCTGGGAAACCGTGGGAGCATCCATCTGCCGCCCGACTTCATCCATGCTCCGGGTTGCCCGGTTCAGGGTAATCTCCTGCGAGAGGCGGAGCACTAAAAGCTCGTAATCCCGGTTGAGCTGGACATCCGATCCAAGGACATATTTCACATTCTTCAGGCCGAGCCCCTCAAAGCAGCGGCGGTTATAATCAGCCAGTTCCCGGACTTTCTCCATCGTGCCTTTCCGGTTCAGGAAAGCATGGAGATCGGCGAGCAGTACGGTGACTTCAAAACCGGCAGCCTGGAGATCCACCAGCTTGTTGATGGTGACCAGGTGGCCGAGGTGAATCTCACCGCTGGGCTCATACCCGGCATAGACCCGTTTTGTGGGTTTCTGGAGAAGCGCCCGGAGATCGTCATCAGTGACGACTTCGACAGTGTTCCGGGTAACACGTTCGTATGCGTCCATCAGAAAGAATGGGTGATGATGGGAGTTAATGGTTATTCTGGATGGTTTTGAATCCAAGGGCTGCGTTTGTTGCCGCAACAGACTTCTTTGCGTCCTTCTCCCCGCCCATCATGGCCCGGATGGCATCAACATTCTCCACAACAACGTCAGCCTCCTGGTGGATGGCCTGGAAGAAGCAGAGCTCGTTCTTGTTTGCGTAGAGGGAGTCCTCAAAGATGCAGTTCTCGTACAGGTCGGAACGCTGCCTCCCGAGATCCATGGCAAACTCCTTGAGTTCCGCGGTGCTCTTAATCCCGGCAACCTTCTTGATGAGGCCGAGGCGGGGGTGGGCATTAATGAGCTCAAAGACACGCTCGCGGCTGACCGGTTTTTTCGTGGTCATCTGGATTGCGTGCATATGCATCATCGTGGTCGGGACGATCATGGCCATGGTCGTGATGGAGATGTGCGGCAGGACCGAGAGCACGTCCGGGCCGTGGTGGCTGGGAACACTGACCGGGTCAAGGACGATTGCATCGATGGGTCCTTTCTTGATCTCTCCTGGGTCAGACCCGCGCCGGACCATGATGGCGTGGACATGGGTGACACCGAACTCCTTGTCGATCTCGTTGATGATCCTGCAGAGCCCTGTTGTATTGCAGGATACGACCCGGACGAACTGCCGGCCGATGGCGTCCTTGTAATTGCAGGAAGAGTTGAAGGAGAATCCTGCCACTTCGTGGTCTTCCCCGCCCTGCCAGATTGCTTTTTTCCCGAGTTTCTCGTAGAGCGGTTTGTTGGTTGCCCCGACATCGCCGGGCGTTGCATCGACTATGATATCGGCAGCCTTGCACATGTCTTCAACGCTTCCGGCAACCTTGAGGCCGGCTTTTTCAAAGGCCGCTTTCTTGGAAAGATCGGCAATATACAAGGGATACCCGCGCTGTTTTGCAACAAAAGCTTCAGCATTCGGGCGTGTCTTTGAGACACCAACGATCTTCATGTCTTTCTGGGCAGCAACAGCATCAGCCACGCGCTTGCCAATCGTACCAAACCCGTTTATGGCAACCTTGATCATACAATCGTACATCGCGCCGGAAATGAAAAAGCTATGCGAAATTCATGCGGCCTGCTACTGGGATTTGTCAATCATGGGACAACGGGGCGAAAAAAGGGCTAATTCTCGCAAGAATCGGGCATTTGCGGCATAAAATTTCCCCGATTCAAACAACATGTATTTAAATAAGAAGAAATAATAACAGATCACTCATGAAAGCCTCCTTCCTTGGCTGTTCGGATGCCCCTATCCGCTGGTGGCAGATCGCGATCATGGGGGTGATCATCATCGTAGCCGGAGTTGATGCATTTTTCTGGACTTCGACGTTCCTGGGAATCCTTATCCCGCTTTTTGGGATCCTTGCCCTGGTTGTCGGTTCCATCATGATCGTCTTCTCCCTCTGTATACGGCAGGACCTGATATACCGGTTCCCGATCTTCTTTGCCGGGGTCATCTCGCTTGTTGTTGCCGCAGTGGCGATCCTTGTGCCCGGGCTCATCGGCACCTCGTTTATCATCATCCTTGCAATCCTTGCAATCATTAACAGCATCCTGCTCATCATTGTCGGGTGCTCCCTGCCGGATGCATGGAAGACGCGGCTGGTCATCGTCCTCTTTGGCATGGTCACCCTGTTCCTGAGTATTCTCATTGCCCTCTTCCCCTCGCTCTCGGACATAGCCCTCGTGAAGCTCTGGGGCATCTATGCATGGGTTATCGGGGCACTCTGCATTGCGGCAGGGATCTCCATGAGGAATTTCTCAGACGAGGTATCAGCCCCTTCAGCCCTGCCCGTATCCCAGTAAGCCCCCCTTTTTCGTCCGTCCGGTTTGTCGTGGAAAAAAGCGGTGCGGGATGTTGTGCTCCTTCAGGCTAAACGGTTGAATATTCGGGTCACCATCAGATGAACAGATGCTGGATCCTGACTACCTCCGAGCTGTCCTTCGCACTGGCATACAACTCAAGCGGCTCCTGGTTAACTTCAAGGAAACGGATGCCCCAGTTCACTTTCCCGAGTATTTTTGCAGCCTGGTCTTTTTCCCCGACAATGTAGAGTGCAGCAGCAAGCGCCTCAACAGAAGAGAGTTTACAGGGCTTGCCAAAGTTCACCGGGTTTGCTGCCATGAGGAATGGGAGAGCACGCCGGATTCGCCAGGAACTGACCGCCCCCGTGTCCAGAACCTCCCAGGAGCAATCCAGGACCGTGATGGATTTCACAAACCGGTCCGCCGGCGAGAGCGCCTGTTCTGCCGTTGGGTCAAGAAGAAGGGAATTTCGTGGGATCTGGGAAATTTTGGGAAAGATCCGTAAAAAACCCGCTTTTTCCAGCTTCTTGACCGTACACTTCCGGGGGTCACAGCTGTTATCCCGGTAGGCAAACAGGGGTATCATTGATCATCTGTGGGTGCACACTCTACTATAATGTACGTTCTCTTCTGTCCCTGCATCCAGGACGCGGCGCTCCGGGCACGGGGAATTACCCGCCCCTCCGATCTCGCGTTGTTTGACCGGGTCCGGGAGCGGTGCAGGAAGTTCTCTGTCGAGATGGTGCCGTTTCCCTGCCCGGAAACTCTCTTCCTTGGGCCGGACCGGGAACCCGGGACTTTTCTTGAGCGTCTCGACAAACCGGAATTTCCTGCACTCCTTGACAGGCTCGAAGCGCAGGTCCGGGAAATGATTGCAAGGCGCGGCCAGCCCCTCTGCATCATCGGGGTCAACTCGTCTCCCACCTGCGGGGTTACCGCCACGTACTACGGGAGTAACGGAGAAGAACCCCCGAAACGACCCGGCAGGGGGGTATTCCTTGACCGGTTTTGTGGAATCCGTGCGTTTGATGTGACAACGTTCTCCCGCTACCGCATCTACCTGGCAGCCCCGCTCTTCTCGCAGGCCGAACGTACGTACAATGCCACGCTCGCCCGGCTCCTGGAAACGAACCTGTTCGAGGTGTATCTCCCGCAGGAAACAGGCGATGATTCCGATACCCGGCAGGAATCGGAGCAGCACCGGCTGTTCCGGCAGAACGTGGAAGCACTCGAAGCCTCTGACATCGTTGTTGCGGTGATTGAGGGAGCCGATGCGGATTCGGGAACGGCCTGGGAGATGGGATATGCCTCTGCCCGGGGCAAACCGGTCATTGCCATCCGGACCGATTTCCGGCGTGTCGGCCATCACGAACATGTCAACCTCATGCTCGAACAGTCGGCGGTGGTTGTCACCTCATCAGATGACCTTTTTTCCGCCCTGCACTCTCCCCTTCTTCCCGGCCCGGATGGATAACCCCAGCGACATTCGCTGGCTGTGCAGAATTCAGGAACGATAATTCCGAAATTAACAAACCAGAAGCGATTACCTGGAATAAAAACCGCCCTGCCGGTTATGGAATAAACTATATCGGAATATCGACAAACGGTACCTGATTTGCGATGGGGAAGAAACGCGACGAGCGGGGAAAGGAAAAGACCGGATCCGACCGGGAATGCAACCTTGACAATGGCTATGTATCACCGATCCGCACCCTGGGCGATCTCTCGGCGGCATCGATCCGGGACACCATTGTCCACAGCCGCTATATCCAGATCCTCCTCTCGCTCACCATAATCGGGTTCCTCCTCCGGTTTTACCATCTCGGTTTTAACTCGCTCTGGCTGGATGAAGCCTCCACGTATACCTTTGCCTCCCTGTCCATCCCCGGCATCTGGGAAGCAACCACCGGCGGGGAATTCAATCCCCCGCTCTTTTACTGGACCGAGCACATAATGCTGGTCTTTGGGAACAGTGAGTTCATTCTCCGGTTCATCCCGGCTCTCTTAGGTGTCCTCACCATCCCGGTCTTTTACCTTGCCGGAAAAGAGTTTGCAGATCGCAACACGGGTATCATTGCCGCAGCAGCAGCAACGTTCTCGCCGTTCCTGATCATCTACTCCCAGGAAGCCCGTGCCTATGCAATGATGCTCTTCTTTGTTGGTCTTGCGATGTTCTTCTGCCTGCGTGCACTCAGGACCAATGACATGAAAAACTGGGCTCTCTTCGGGGCATTCTCCGCCCTGGCTTTCTGGTCGCATTTCTATGCCATGGTCATGGTTGGATCGCTTGTCCTGTACTCCCTGTATGAACTACTGCCGAAGATCCAGAAGGATATCAGGGCACTCAGGCCCATTGTCATTGGCGGGGTGACCTTTGGCCTCCTCTGCCTCCCGCTGATCCCGGTCACCCTCCAGCTCTTTGCAAAGCGGACGGCCGGCGGCCCGACCTTCGGGTTCCAGGGAGCCGTCCTCATCTACGAGACATTCCGGCAGATCCTCTCCTCCCCGTTCAGGTTTCCCGGCAGCGACCTCGTCTTTTTCATTCTTTTCATATTGTTTGTAATCGGGGTGATCCAGGCGTTCCGCATGGACCGGAACAAGGGGATTTTCCTTGTCTCAATCACGGTCCTGACGTTTGCCATCAGTTTCTTCCTCTCGTACCGGATCCCGATGATGCCCCGGTACCTCATCATCCTCTCCCTCGTCCTCTTCATCGGGATTGGCCTCTCGTATAAACCCGTCTGCTCCCTTATAGCAAACCGGAATATCGTGTACGGGTTTGTTCTCCTGATGCTCCTCGTAAGCCTGCCATTCATTGCCGGGTATTACTCGGGATACACCAAGGAAGACTGGCGGGGATTTGCCGGCCAGGTCACTTCTCTTACAAAACCCGGTGATTTGGTTGTTGTCGCACCCGGTTACGTGTACCAGCCGTTTGATTATTACTACTCGGCTGCTGAAGACGGGACTGTTGAGCATCATGCAGACAATGGAAAAAACCTGGAATCGATCCGGCTTGAGAAAGGAAACAGCTCCATGTATATCATCGTGACCGGGGATATCCAGTCCGCGAATCCCGAGGGCGATGCAGTTGCATGGCTCGAGAAGAATGCCAGGCTGCAGGGCCAGAATACCGGAATCTACCTCTTCAGCGTGAACTAATCCCGGATTAGATGTCATGTACGACCTGACCGTCATCATCCCAACCTTCAACGAGGAGGCCAATATCCGCAACATCGTCATGGCGGTGGATGCTGTATTTTATGAAAACTCGCTCAACGGCCAGGTCCTGGTTGTCGATGACAACTCCTCAGATGGCACAATTGCAATCGTCAGGGAGATCAAACGGATCAAGCCGCATGTTGATATCCTTGTACGGGAGAAAGACCACGGGCTCTCCCAGTCGGTTGCTGACGGTTTTGTCCACGCTGCGTCCGAGGTTTTCATTGTTATTGACGCCGACTTCTCTCATCCCCCGGTTCTTATCCCGCGGATGTACGAAGAGATCAAAAAAGGCAGCGATGTCGTCATCGGCAGCCGGTATATGGAGGGGGGCGGGATTAAGGACTGGCCCCTCAAACGCCGGCTCATATCAACCGGGGCCACCTTCCTTGGCCGGCTCCTTTTCCCGGACATCACGGATCCCGTGAGCGGCTTCTTTGCGATACGAAAGAATGTTGTGAAAGATGCCTCCCTCAAACCCCGGGGCTACAAGATCCTTCTTGAAGTCCTGGGCAAAGGCCACTGGGAGAAGGATGTCGAGATCCCGTTCGAATTCACCGACCGCGAGGCCGGTGCAAGCAAGCTGAAACTCCGTACCATCATCGAATATGCAGAGCAGGTCCTGGACATCACGCTCCATTCATTCATCCATCGCGATAATGCCGCGTGGCGGGAATGGAAACGGGTCTTTAAATTCGGGATTGTCGGGCTTACCGGTATTATTGTCAACATGGGTGTGCTGTACGCGCTCACCGAGTACGCCCACTTTTATTACCTTGTTGCAAGCTTCTTTGCGATCGAACTGTCGATCATCAACAACTTCATCTGGAATGATCTCTGGACATTCCAGGGTGAAACCGAACGGAAATTCTCCAGCCGGTATCAACGCCTTGTTGCATTCAACCTGGTGTCGGCCGGGGGCGTTGCCATCAATATGGGCCTCCTGTATCTCTTCACGGGTGTCTTTGGCGTTTACTATCTTATCTCGAACCTCATTGGCATCCTCGTTGCTTTTTCCTGGAATTTCCTGGTGAACCGTCGCGTCACCTGGATGCGGAAATAAGGGTGAGAGCCGGACACCGGCCGGCCAGCGGTTTTCTTTAAAGAACCGATATCTACTAAACACCATCAGCGCGAATATTGGAGCAGGAGAACCGGCATGGCGAAGAAAGGTAAAGGTGGCAGTGAGAGTACAGGCAGGAGTGCAGGACAGGGCAGGGAACCCTTCTCGCTCCTCTCTGTCAGGTTTGATAATCTCGATACAGGAATCATCAGGCAGCATATCATCTACCTGGTTGCCGCATCGCTTCTCACCAAGTTCCTGGTCCTTGCCCTCACACCCACGGTCTTTCACTCGTTCATTGACTTTTTCGATATCCAGTTCTACTTTGACCAGGGAGTAAAGATCCTGGGGGGCCAGCTGCCCTATATCGGGTATAATTTCGAGTATCCCGTATTGGTTTTCATCCCGATCATTATCGCGCTCATCCCGGCCGTGATCTTCCAGAACGGGATGGTCTTTGCCTACACCTTCCAGCTCCTGATGGTCATCTGTGATCTCGTCATCCTTCTCTGCGTATACCTCACAGCCCTGAAAATGAAGGGGGAAAAGACCGCATTCTATGCCGGTCTTATCTATGCCACGGCCTTTTCCACCGCGTACTTTGTCCTGACCAAGTATGATGCCTTCCCGACAGCCTTCCTGATGCTTGCGATCTTTTTTACCACCTGCGGCCTGACCATGCGGGGGTATTGTTCTGCCGGCCTGGGGTTCTTTGCCAAGATCTTTCCGGTCGTCTCCCTCCCGTTCCTTGTCCTTCACAATACAAAGAAAAGTTCGCTCAAAGACGAGATCGTATCCGCCCTCAAGGTGATGATTCCGCTCTGTGTTGTCCTCCTCCTCCCCATCCTTATAATACGGCCTGGCGCAATCGGCACGTATCTCTTTGCAACCGGGGCAACCGTAGGGGTCTATGTCAACACGCTTACCTATACGCTCTATGCATGGCTGGGCGGTGTCCTGCATACCGGGATTACCCCGGAGAATGTCTCTCTTGTCATGTACCTTCTGATGGGCCTTTGTATGCTGGTCCTTCTCTGGTCAGCATACACCGACACCGAAAAGCGTCCAGTCACGCTTGTGAAAACCCTCCTCTGCGCCCTGCTCATTATCGTTGTTTTCACCAAGTTCCACAGCCCCCAGTATATCGTATGGTATACCCCGCTCCTCTGCCTGCTTGTTGCGGATGACATCTACAAGATAGCACTCTTCTATGTTGTGCAGGTACTGGCATTTATCGAATTTCCGCTGATGTTTGGCAGCTTTTACACAAACCTTGAGTATACGAACGCAGCGGGTACTCCGGGCTGGTATCTGACCCTGGCATTCTTCACGGTCCAGTATCTTGCTCTTCTTGCTCTCGTGCTGATGATTCTTGCACCAAAGAAAGGACTCGTTCCGGGGCTCCGGGAAAAGTTCTTTTCTCCGTGATTTTTTTTAAAAAAAGGGAAGGGCACCTTCAGGTCCGGGCCAGGATATCAATGATCCGATCACCGGTATTCCCATCGCCGAATGGATTTTTCCACGACCGCGGGCGGGCCAGCATCCGGTCCGCTGCATCCGTGATTGCGGAGGGATCGACCCCGGCGATGATATTTGCGCCGACATCAACAGTCTCGGGGCGTTCTGTTGAGTCGCGGATGGTTACGCAGGGAACATTGAGGATACAGGTCTCTTCCTGGACGCCGCCGGAATCGGTGAGAGCGAGCCTTGCATGGGATTCGAGCTGGAGAAATTCCAGGAACCCGAGGGGTTTGATAAGGTTGAATCCCCTGAGCTGCAGCCGGAATGACGCGATCATCTTTTCTGTTCTTGGGTGAACCGGGAAGATGAGAGGCAGCCCGGTCTTCTCGTGGATCCGGCCCAGTCCTTCGATGATACCCTGCAGGCGCTTTTTCACATCAACATTCTCCTGCCGGTGAAGAGTGACAAGGAGATACTCATCAGGTACAAGACCAAGGTTGCTGAGAACATCGGACCGTTTCTTCGAGAGTTCGAGATTCTGCCGGACGGCATCAACGATGGTATTCCCGGTGACAAAAATTTTCTCCGGGGGAATTCCTTCGTGAACCAGGTGTTTCTGGGCAGTCTCCGTCGGGGCAAAAAGGTACCGGGAGAGGTGATCGGCAACGATACGGTTGACTTCTTCCGGCATCGAACGGTCAAAGCTCCGCAGACCCGCCTCAACATGCCCGATGGAGATGGGCCGGGAACCATGGACATAGCATTTTGATGCAGCAAGGGCTCCGGCAAGGACAGTATTGGTATCTCCCTGAACGAGGATAACCTCCGGTTTTTCCGTGAGAAGAATCTTCTCGATCCCTGCCATAATCTGCCCGGTCTGCTCCGCATGGGTCTTTGATCCGACATCAAGGTTGAAGTCCGGCGCGGGAAGGTCCAGTTCCTCAAAGAAGACCCGGTCCATCTCGTAGGAATAATGCTGGCCGGTATGAATGACAAAAAAATCCACCCCCTTTTTCTGGCAGGAGCGGATGAGGGGAGACATCTTGATGATCTCCGGACGGGTACCAAGAACAATGGCAAACATGGTTACAGCTGTATCAAAGGGCAGGTATTTAAAGTACTTATGGCAGTTCTCCAGAACTGGTGAATCTCTGTGCATCGGAAATGATCCATTTGTGAATCAATTCTTGTACACCTTATCATTCCCTGCAGCCACAGCATCCATCCGGGCGCACCGTCCCAGCGGGACCAGCCAGGTGAAACCGTCATAAGGTGTCAGGACCAATTGGTATGGGAGAGATACCGAAACGAAACCGGAATTACGTAGGCAGTGGAGAAGAGAATGGATGATCAGGTAAGCAGGTTTGCAAATATCAATATTAATTTTGACTCGCTCGGATGGGCCCTCCAGACGGACCCAAAAGAGTCTGATGATCCAACGTTCTTTGATATTGCCGAGCGATTCCTCTCCCTTGCAGATAAGTATGATTTCCGGTATACGATCTTTGTCATCGGGCGGGATCTTGAGAACCCCGCGGTTGCCCGTGAAGTAAAACGATGGCAGGATATGGGCCACGAGATCGGGAATCACTCGTACTCCCACCCGCCCGAGTTTGGCGGGCTCTCGTACGATGATACCTACGATGAGGTGAAAAAGGCTCATGACCTGATAACCAAGGCCTGTAAAAGGCCTCCTGTGGGTTTCATTGCACCAGGATGGGCCACCTCGAAAAACCTGATCGATATTCTCATCCGGGAAAAATATTCGTACGATACTTCCCTCTTCCCGTCGTGGTTCATGTATCTCATCCAGGTAAAATTTCTCTGGAACTTCAAGTATGATAAAAGGCGGTTCACCATCTTCCGCAGATCGGACCATACAGCGAACCTGTTAGGCAGGCCTGAACCGTTTTTCACGAACGGGACCTCAATGTTCCATCATAAGAACGATGGCCAGCTCCTCGTCTTCCCTCTGCCGACAACACGGTACCTGAAAATCCCCTGCTGGCATACCATGAATTTCATCTTTCCCCGTCGCCTTAACCGGTATGTTCTTCATCACACCACGAATGCGGAATTTTTTTATTATCTGGTTCACCAGACAGATCTCATGGATCTTGATGATGTCCCGCCG